>NZ_JBSFEV010000040.1:0-83851 GCF_053594615.1 Streptomyces sp. NPDC001858 | reverse complement strand
TCCCACTCTGCATTCGTCAGATCCCCACGGCCCATACAGCCAGCCTGGCCCCCAACATCCCACTCACGTCAGGAGATCCGAGAAACAGCGCCTAGGCCCCGTCAGAGCGCGTACCCTCCAGTGCCCGCAGTGCCGTGAGTTCGCACTCACTCCGACAATGATCAAAGGCGTGCCCGAATGGTGCCAGTCGGACGCCAGCCTCTCCCCCATGTACTGCCACCTCTGCGTCGAGGGCTATGGCGCTCTGGGCCTGGCACTGGGCTACGCCGTCCACGTTCTCGACCGCGCCGCTCCTGACGCCTCGTACGACGGTGACGCCCCGAACCGGTGTCCCGTCTGCAAGATGAGCAGCCTGGTACGAGGGGCCCGGACCGTTGCCGCGCCTGAGACACCTATCGATTTCTGCTTCCATTGCGCAGACGTGATCGATGGGCTGCAAGAGTGCCAGCGCTGCGGCTTCATTTACACCACTGAGCAGGGCCATCGATGCCGACTCGGCAACTGAATGCCTCGTCCATTAGGACGTCGTCCGCCGGGAACGAGCAGTAGGGCCGGGCAGGCCACTGCCGCCAATGCCGGGAGCCCGATCTTGCTCAGACCGCGTTTGAGATCTGACATGGGACGATCGGTCGGTGACTCGACTCGTGAACCGTGACCGCTCCCTTGAGGAGCTCCAGCGCGACCGTTGGTCGGTCCCGTCGGGGGGTGAAACCCGGCTGATGGCGACCGTGCGCCAGCTTCGGCGCAAGCCGATCGGCGGCCTGACGGTTGAGGACATGCGGCTATTGATCAGGCAAGACGTGGGCCTTGCCTATCTCCTGCCCTTGGCGGTGGAGGCCCTCCGGATCGACCCACTGGCGGAAGGCGACATGTACGAGGGTGATCTGCTGGCCGCCGTGCTCACCAGAAGTGCGGAGGTCTGGAGCAAGTCCCCCGAACTCGAGCGGGATGTCCGCCTGATCGTTGCGGAGTTGGCCGACGTGCCGCCTGCCCTGAAACGTGAGGTTGACGGGTTTTTGGCTCTGTAGCCCCGCCGACAGCAGCTACCGCGGCGAGGGGCCGGCAGGTTGTCTACGAGGAGTGCCGCACGAGCGGTCGTGGGCCGGGACGCGTCGCAGCACGGCCCCGAGTGAGCCGGCGGACCATGACGCCGATCATGGCCCATCGGATCATCGTCTCGGCGTGGGCCGGACTGGTCTCGTAGTCCCGGGCCAGGCGCCGGTGGGCGGTGAGCCACGAGAACGTACGCTCTACCGCCCACCGCTTGGGCTGGACTTGGAAGCCGCGCTGGTCAGAGTCCTTGCGGACGATCTCCAGGTCGCGGCCGAGGATCTGTGCGGCCCACTCGACCAGGCGGCCGGCGAAGCCCTGGTCGGCCCAGATCTCACGCTGGGGTGGTCGAGCCTGGTCCACAGCAAGGGCCGCTTTGCGCCGTCGCGGTCCTGGATGCTCGCCGCGACGACGTGGACGGCCAGGAGCAGACCCAGGGTGTCGGTGACGATGACCCTCTTGCGGCCCTTCACTTTCTTGCCCGCGTCGAAGCCTCTGGTGGCCGCGGGGACCGTGTCGGCCGTGCGGACGGACTGCGAGTCGATCAGGCCCGCGCTCGGCTCCACGTCGCGGTCGTCAGCTTCACGGACCTTGCCGCGCAGGGCGTCGTGGATGCGCTCGACGGCGCCGTCGTCGTGCCACCAGGTGAAGTACCAGTACACCGTCGGCCACGGGGCGAAGTCCTTCGGCAGCTGCCGCCAGGCACAGCCGGTCCGCACCACGTAGAAGATCGCGTCCACGATCCGCCGCCGCGGATGCTTCTCCCGACGCCCGCCCTTCGGGCCCACCCGCGTCGGCGGGAGCAAAGGCGCCCAGTTCGCGATCACCAGCCACCTCGGTGACCGGCTGACGGCGGCCAAGCGCAACGCCGAGCGGGCGGTCGGCACGCCGGATGCCGACCGGTGGCCGTGTACGGCACTACGCCCAGGTGCCCGGGGAGAGTTCCGCCCTTGCGGTGTCTTCACCCGACCGAGCGGCAGGCCGTCAGGGGCTGTCGCCGCCCCAGTCCCAGCGGGCCGGATCGCCGGGGCGCGGGTCGTACAGCGCCCGCCCGCCAGGCCCGAACTGCCCGAGATCCGTGAGGAGGGAGACACCGTCGTCGATCTCCTCCGGCCTCCAGCCGGTGATGTCGAGCAGCAGTCCGTCCAACGGCCCGCCCACCAGTTCGGCGTAGTTCCGTCCCGGCTTCGGGCCGGGGTGGTCGTGGTCGGTTCCGTAGATCCGGCCGCGCAGCAGCTGCTCATCGTCGCTGTCCATGCCCTTCAGCCTCGCAGCCGCCACCGACATCCCCGGCGGTGTCTGCGGTGGCGGGCGGGCTGCCACGGCGGGTTCGGCTGGCCGCTGGGGTACTGGTGTGTTCGGCGACGGGGCTGCGGCGGGTACGAGGCCAGGCGTCGGCGGATCTCCTCAACGAGGTGCTGGAGCCGTTGCAGTCGCTCCGGTGAGAGCTCTAGCCGGGTCGGGTCCATCACGGGGCCTCCTTACTCAAGGGGTTGGTCACCGCACCTTCGCCGCCGCCCGCCGGCTGCGGGGCCTGCCCGCCGGTCGCGTCCCGACGGGTGGCCCGACGACTTCGTCCCGTGTCCCGCAGGACGGATCCCGCTGGCCTGCTCCTGGCGGTCACGGCCGCGGGCCCGGTCCACGGCCCTGTCCGTGCTCGGGGCCGGGCTGCTGGTGCTGCTGGCTGCTCGGGTCGGCGGCCGGGGCGTCCTGCGACCCCGGTGCACTGCCGGCGGCGGCCCGGTCCGCCCGCTGGCTGGCGTCCTTGCGCAGTGCGGCGAGGTGCTGCCCGGCGCGACCGAGGCGGCTGAGCTGGTCGGCGGTCAGCTCCAGGGCTTCCAGGTCGGTGCGCAGTGCGGCGACGTCGACGGGGCCGGCCTTCTTGCGTGCGGGCTTCTCCTCCTGGCCGAAGAGGAGCAGCTGCTCGGGCATCGCCGCCTGCTGGTGCGCGAAGACGTCGTACGGGTCGCGGCCCGTACGGCGGGCGGTGCGCAGCCGGGCACTGAGCACGGTGCCGGCGATGACGGCGCGGTCGTGGCGCAGCGGAACGCGCGGGATGTCCCACTCCCCCGGCTCCAGCGGCAGGAGCGGCCCGGCCGGGTCGGCAGGCAGCTCGCGGTCAGCGACGTGGTCGGGAGCGGCGGTCGGCCGTCGCCGTGCGGGAGGTGGGCCGGGTGGTGCCCACCGGGCGGTGTACAGGCGGTAGTCCGGGCTGCGGCCTCGCTCGGTGCGGGCCTCGGTGATGTCGGTGCAGTGCGCGGCGAGCGCGGCGTCCACGATCGTCGCGTCCAGCCCGGGTTCGCGGCGTCGGCCGCGCTGGACGAGGGCGAGGTGACGGCGGGCTTCGGCGAGCAGGTGGCGGCGGTGGAAGTAGCCGTCCTTGTGCATCACGAACACGGTGGCGGTGACGGCGACGGCCGCCAGGCCGACGTCGACAATGGCGGCGACCCGGGCCCGGATCGCTCGGGCTGCCGCGCGGGCGCGCTCAAGGAGGGAGTCGATGAGGTCGGCGCCGGCCGCGAGGAAGGCCCGGGCACTGTCCCGCCAGTCCTCGCGCAGCTGCACGAGGGAACGGGGCTTCGGCTTCGCGGGCCGGGTCTTACGGGCGGCAATCCGGTTCAGCTTCGCCCGCGCCCGCTCGGAGACGACGGGCGCGAACTTCAGGTTGCCGTCGTCGTCGGTGGCGGTGACGTACTCGTGCTCCAGCTCGGTGAGGCAGGCGGCGATCTGCTCGCCACGACGGGCAGTCCAGCGGATCAGCTCGTGCGGGACGCCCGCGACTTCCATGACCGGTCGCCGCCCGGCGGTGACCGTACGCGGCTCGGAGGCCAGCCCCAGCGCCTCGCACGCCTCAGCCATGACGACTTCGTTGTAGAGCGCGGACGCGGCGACCGCCGACTCCAGCAGGGCCTCACTGTGCACCGCGCCCCACACACCATCCGGGCGCAGCCCCCGCAGGGACAGAAGGAGGTGATCGTGCAGCAGCGGCATTCCGGAGCGGGCCTCGTAGTGGCGGAAGCGGGCGGCGACCAGGCCGTGCGCAGGACGAGTGCGGTGGGGACCGCCAGCGCCCTGCCGGATGACGGCGACGTCGTCCTCGATCCAGGCGAGCACCACGGCGATGGCCCGCTCGTGCGCGGCCTCGATCGCCTTCGGTGCTGGCGTGCTCGGCGAGGACGGCCGGCGCGAAGGGTCGGAATGGCTCGCGGTGCTTGATCCGGTGGTTGAGGGCGTCGGCGCTGTCGAGGGTGCGGGGGTCGGCGAGGATGCTGCGGGCCCCCAGGGCGCGGGGTCCGAGTTCGCTGCCGCCCTGGAACCATCCGACGATCTTCCCGTCGGCGATCATCTCAGCGGCTGTACGGGCGATGTCGTTCTCGCGCCGCCACGTGAACGGCCTGCGGCGGCGTTCGACCAGGCCTGAGCGGGGGTCGCGGTGCAGGGCCTGCTCGATCTCCGTGTCGGTGTAGTCACGGCCGAAGTAGTCGCTGGTCAGGGGCCGTCGTGGGAGGTCGCCTGTGTGGCGGTGCCAGGCGTAGAGGGCGCAGCCGAGGGCCTGGCCTCGGTCGGAGGCGGCGGGCGGGGCGAAGTAGCCGGTGACCGTGTCCAGGCGGCGGAGCTTGTCGGCGGCGACGCAGTTGAGGGCGACGCCGCCGGCGAAGCACAGGTTGGGCAGACCGGTGGAGGCGATGGTCTGTTCGGCGAGTGCGTACAGGGCGCGCTCGGTCTGGTCCTGGACGTAGGCGGCGGCGTTGGCGGAGAGTTCGTGCTCGCCGTGTCTGCCGGGCGGGCCGAAGTCGAAGCCGGTGCGTTTGGCGAGGTCGGCGATGCCGGGTGCGTGGGTGCGAGTGAGCCGTCCGTGGACGTGGGTGTCGACGACGTCGAAGAGCGGGGCGAGGTAGAGGCCGGGGTCGCCGTACGAGGCGAGCGCCATGGTCTTGCCGGCTTCCTGTTCGTGCCAGCCGAGTCAGTTGGTGAAGGCCTCGTAGGTCGCGCCGATCCCGCCGGCGCGGGGCCGGGTGGGCGGGTTGCCGCCCAGGCGCTCGATCCCGTCAGGGGTGGCGGCGTAGTAGGTCTCGGTGTCGTTGTTGTTGCCACCGCCGTCGACGACCAGCACAGCCGTCATCCCCGGCGCCCTCCAGTACTACCGCGCGGCCCCGCCGACGGCGACAGCGGCTCGATGCTGCGGGCGTTCGTGGAAGACGACCGGGCCACCATGGGCCCCGAACGCCTCGCCGCCAAGCTGAGCGCGTACGAGCGCCTCCACCGCTACGTGCCCGTGGTCCCGGGGCGCCGGCCGACCGTCCAGGAACCGCCGATTGAGGAGTGGCGGCGGCGCTACCCGACTGACCGACGAAGAGCACGCCCAAAGCCGAACAGCGGGCGCAGGCCTTCATCCGGCCCCATGTCGACGCCATCCACGCCGCGCTCCGGGGCCGTTGAGCAGCATGGACGCGGGTTATCCACAGGCCGGAACGCGATCGGCGGTTCCTCCGTACGCTGCTGCCCAAGTCGATCACATGCTGGACACGGCTTCCGCCGGCGGTGTTCACGGCGATGGAGTCGCCCGCGCGGGCAGTGGAGCGGCTGCTGCGGGAGCCTGCTGCACAGGAGTTGGTGCGGCAGGACCCTGAGTTCGCTCGGATGACGAGCGAGCAGGTGAGCGTCCTGAACGGCCTTGAAGAGGACTGGGTGCACGGGCTGGTGCCCGGTCACAAGGAGCACTCCCTCCGATGCCTCAGGGGAGTGGGCGGTTGCGCGTCGCGCAGGATGCCATCGGGCGTGCCATGCGCAGCAGTTGGCTGTTTCGATCCTGAATACCATCGGCCCCCAGCTGTGCTGGGGGCCGATGGTATTCAGGAAGGGCGGTACCGCTCGCTCGGTCGACCGGTCGGCGCTGGAGACCAAGGCGGCGTACCCCGACGCCGGGGAGGCGGTTAGGGCGTGACCTTCAGCGCCGGCCAGATCTCGGCGATCAGCCCGGGCTTCTGAAGGAGCCTTTCCGCCGTGTCGTGGTACTTCAGGCACCGATTTCCGCTGAAGAACCAGAAGCCGTCGCCACGGTGCGCGACCGCGTCGACCTTCTCGGCGAAGTCGGGGGGCAGGGCGGTGAACACCTCCGCAGTCAGCTGCGGGTTCCTCAGGAGCTCGTCGCTGGTGTCGTGATGCTTCAGGCAGTAGGGGCCGCTGAAGAACCAGAAGCCGTCATTCCGATGGCAGACGGCGTCAATGCCGTCGGCGAACCTCTTGAGAGCCTGACGGCTCTCTTCCTCACTCAGAGTGGCCATGTGGCAGAAAGTAACAGTCTGGTTGTGCATCCCTCGACGGCCATGCGGGTGACGCCAAGTCTGCGCCCGCTGCGCGACCCGGCCGGGGCGATCGATGCGGCGCGGTGTCGGCATGATCAGCCATGGCTGATCAGCGCACGTTCAGTCCTCCCGCTGATGTCCGCGGGATGACTGGTTGGCTGCAGCATGGTTGGCCAGCAGGGCCCGCAGCCGCTCCCCGGGCTCCAGGGCGGTGATCTCCCAGGCCCACGGCGCGCAGCAGCCGAGTGAACTGGCCGCAGCCAACGCCCGCTTCGATGACCTGGTCGCCGGGGGCGAGGCCGATGAAGCGCACCAGGCAGGTGACCAGTCGGTGCGGAATGCCCAGACGGACGCTGTCGTAGACGGCGGCGACCTCGTCGAACGCCGGCTTGTTGTCCCGTCAGCTGCTGGCTTTCACCGCGTATCCCCCACGTTCCTCGGCATACCGATCCTGAACATGGAGCGCTTCCTTGGAGTCGATCACAGGCTGGTTCGGCCGGATGTTCTGACGGATCGAACCTGCGGTGTCTGTTCGGCTACGTCCGTCACGGCCTGGTGACCGGCACCGGCATCTGCCGCGTAACGCCGGGCTGGGGGCGGATCATCGCGTCTCCGGTTCTACGAAAGGGGCTCTTGAATGCTGGCCAGGTTGAAGGGGGCTGTGACGGCAGTCGTCGTCGCAGGGGCGCTGCTGGCACCAGTGGCGTTGGCATCGGAGGCAGCGGCGGCCACATGCGCCCGGCACACGACCGGGGTGTGCAAGGCCAACAGCCCGCATCCGCGCGGCGCGACGGCGAAGTGCAAGGACAGCACCTACTCCTACAGCGCCCACTTCCGCGGCACGTGCTCCAGCCACCGCGGCGTGAAGTACTGGTACCGGTAGGACCCGGCACTTCGCGTCCCGCACCGGCCAGCAAGCCGGAGCGGGACGCACCGCATCCGGGCCGATGTGTTCAGAACGACGGGCACTCCGGTGAGCAGGCCGTGCCCTTCCTGCGCCGGCGCGTCCATCGCGGCCCGGTAGCGGGCAAGCAGTTCGGAGTCGTCCAGCAGTTCGGCGGGCCGCTTGCTCATCCCGTCCACGACGTTGGCCTGACCGCCCGGCGCGGCGAGCAGCAGCAGGTCGCGCCGCCAGTCCGCGTGGATGAGTAGCTCCTCGGATACCCACGCCATCAGGCCCGTCGCCGTGTGGGTCTGCAGGCCGCAGGTGACATGAAGGGAGCGGGTGCACTGGACCGTCGGAGGCCACCGCGGCACCGGTCGCCGGATGAACAGCGAAGCCGGGCCGCGACGGCAAGCCCTTCAGTGGGCACCGTCACGGGTGTCCCACCCGTGACGTGACGGGCTACTTCCCGGGGCGTCCGAGCTGGCGGATCTTCCAGCCCGCCAGACGCCAGGGCTCAGGGTCGAGGGCGGTGCGGCAGTCGACCAGCAGGGCGTTGGCGGGCCGGTCGATGAGGGCGTGGGGGTCGGCCTGCTGGTACTCGGGCCACTCGGTGGCCAGGACCACGACGTCGGCTCCGTCAATGGAGGCCGGCAGATCGTCGGTGTAGTCGAGTTCGGGGTTGCGGATCGCCGCGGTCGCGACGGCCTGCGGGTCGTGAACGATCAAGATGGCGCCGGCCTCCTGGAGGGCGCGGGCCAGGGCGAGGGCCGGGGATTCGCGGACGTCGTTGGTGCCCGGCTTGAACGCGGCACCCCACACGGTCACCTTGGCGCCCTTGAGGGGGCGGTCGCCCAGGGTGCGGGTGATCAGGTTCAGGGCGCCGGCGGTGCGAGATTCGTTGATCTTCTCGGCGGACCGCAGGAGTTCGGCGGCCTCGTCGGCGCCGAGCTGCCGGGCGCTCGCGGTGAAGGCGCGGATGTCCTTGGGGAGGCAGCCGCCGCCGTAGCCGATGCCGGGCCGCATGCCGCCGCTGCCGATGCGGGGGTCGATGCCGAGGATCTCCACGATCTGGTCGATGTCGCCGCCCGCGGCCTCGCACATGTCGGCGAGGGCGTTGGCGTAGGAGATCTTCAGGCCGAGGAAGGTGTTCGCGGCGCCCTTGGCGAGTTCGGCGGTCTGCGGGTCGGTGACGAAGATCGGCACGCCCGCATCGATGATCCCTGCGTAGACGGCTCGAATCGCTTTCTCTCCCTCGGCGGTGGTGACACCGGCGATGAGGCGGTCCGGGCGGAGGGTGTCCTGCACGGCGTGGCCCTCGCGGAGGAACTCGGGGTTCCAGACGACGTCGACGCGGTCACCGGCGGGGGCCAGGCGCTGGGCGAGAGCGGTGACCTGGGCGCAGGTGCCGACGGTGACCGTGCTCTTTCCGACAATCGTGCAGGGGCGGTTGAGGTGAGGGGCGAGTTGACGGATGGCGCCGTAGACCTGCCCGGTGTCGTAGGAGCGGCCGTCGGCGTCGATGGGGGTTCCGACGCCGATGAAGTGGAGGTCGGCGAACTCGGCGGCTTCGGGGATGCTGGTGGTGAAGCGCAGGCGCCCGCTGGTGGTGTGGCGGGCGAGGAGTTCGGGGAGGCCGGTCTCGTAGATGGGGCATTCACCGGCGTTGAGCCGGTCGACCTTGGCCTGGTCGACGTCCACGCCGATGACCTCGTGGCCGAGTTCGGCCATGGCCGCCGCGTGCGGGATGCCGAGGTGACCGCAGCCGATGACTGAAATACGCATCCGTGACTCTCTCCTTGGGCGGGGCCCGCGTGCGGGGCCGGGGGCGAGCCCTGAGGCTACTGGCGTTCCCCGGCCCGCCAGGTCAGCCGTTTTTCGTACTTTTGTTCAGCAGTCGCTCGAGGCCGCAGATCGCTTCGGCGGCCGTTGCGCGTACGACGACGTCACCGCTCTGCGGTGCCTCCAGCGGGTAGGCGAACCAGCTCCCGTCCGGGCGGCGGAACCCTTCCGGGTCGGCGTGGAACACCGTGAGCCCGGCCGCACGGGCCCGCTTGGCCACGTGCCGGCGGTCGGCGTGCAGCCCGACCACGAGCAGGGCCTTCGCGTCAGGGTGGAAGGTGACCGGCGGGATCCGCTGGTCGTAGCGGCGCATGAACGCCTCCTCGAACCCGGCGCGGGCGCCCAAGCCGTCGAAGTTGTTCGTGATGAAGGGCCCCACCATGTGCCCGGCCTCCTCCAGGCGCTTGAGCGCGTGCAGGGCCGGGGTGACCTCGGCGTTGAAACACGCGCGGTACATGTCCGACAGCTCGCCGATCTTGTCCTCCGTGGCGAGGAACATCTCCGTGAGCAGCGGGTCCCGGCCCGGCGCCAGGACGAAGGTGAAGCCCTTGCGGAGCTGCTCGTCCTCGATCTCGTTGACGTGGTAGATCTCGTGGAGGCGGTGCAGCGGCGGGATCCCTGCCTCGTAGGAGACGCCGCAGCCGACCTCGACCTGGAACGGCAGGAAGTCGGCGAGCTGCGCCAGGTCCTCGGCGTAGGCAGGCTCCCCGGGGGTGTCCTTGACCCTGACGCCGTGGATCAAGACCTCCCACGGTCGGCGCCGGATCGCCCTGGGCGGGAACGTGTCGACCGAGGTGAACGTGGTGTCGATGACCTCGTAGCCCTCCGGCAGCCGGCGGCCCGCGCGCAGATCCTCCGGATGCTCTTCCACGCGGATCATGTGGACGCGCACGTCGCCCAGCTCGAACCTGCCCGGCCCGGACTGCTTCCAGCCGCCTTCGGTGAGCATGGCGTGGTTGTGCTCCCACGCCTCGTCGATCTCGTCTCGCGGTGCTGCCACCGAGTGGTACACGTACATCTGCTGCATGGCGAGCGCCGGCGCTCCGGTGGTGTCCACCAGCCCGTACTGGTGCCAGTAGTGGACGATGCGGCGCCGCGCGTCGCTGTCGTCCGTCCAGCCGGAGTTGGAGGCGGTCTCCTTCTGCTGGGTGCGCCGCCAGATGCCCTCCTCCACGAAGCGGGGCCGGTCCGCGGTCACCGCGTAGAAGTCGTGCCACCTGCGGAGCTGTTCCTCATCGAGCTGGTCGATGACCGTGACGGGAAACTGCATGTCGTGTCCTCTATCTCTCTGGGTCGAAGCGGTCCGCCCCGTGTGGGAGAGGAGCGGAGGGCGGGTCAGCCGAGGTTGGCCACCGCATCGGTGAGCGCGCAGGCCAGGAAGTCGATGTCTGCGGTGCTGGAGTTCAGCGGGGGTGCGACGACCAGGCCTTCGCTCCTGGGGTGGCCGGCGCCGGTGAACGGGTAGAAGAAGACGCCGCGCTGCTCGGCCTCTTCCATCAAGGGCCAGAGCAGGCCTGGTTCGACCTCGATCCCGTACAGGTGGCCGAGCCCGCGGACGTCCCGCACCGGCGGCAGGTCGGTCAGGGCGCGCAGGGACTGTCCGAGGCGCTCCCCGCGGGCGGTGAAGGCGTCGTGGTCCATGGCCTCCAGTTCGTCCAGGACGCCGAGGCAGGCCGCCGCCTGGAGCGGGTGGGCGGCCATGGTGCCCATCGCGGGCAGCGGGCCGGCGTCCTGGTGCCTGATCAGCGGTGCGATCTCCGGCGACACCAGCACGGCGGCGACGCTGGTGTATCCGGCGCCCAGGCCCTTGGAGAGGATGCACAGGTCCGGTTCGGCACCCTCCCAGTGGTGACTCGCCAAGGGTGTGCCGGTGCGCCACAGCCCGGTCAGTACCTCGTCGTGGATGACGAGGATCTGCCGTTCCCGGCAGATCTCGGACACCCGGCGCAGGTATCCGTCGGGGGGCACATAGGCGCCGCCGGTGGTGCCGTTGACGGGCTCGATCAGGACCGCGGCCACCTGCTCCGCGCCCCTGTCGTCGATCGCCTTCGCCACCTCGTCGGCGCACGAGGCGTCACACGCGCGCCCTTCGTGGCCGTGCGTCGGCGGGTAGGGCGGGGGGAAGGCCGGACCGAGACCGAGCGTGTCCTGCGGGTGCGGCCGGCGGGCATGGTTCCCGGCAAGGGCGAGGGTGAGCGCGCTCATCCCGTGGTAGCTCAGGGTGGAGGTGAGGATGTCGCCGCGGCGCGCTCCGCTGCGGACCCGCGCGATGTTGCGGGCCAGGCCGATGGCGACCTCCACCCCGAGCGTTCCGCAGGTGACCAGGGCGACGGAGTCCTGAGGACGTCCGACGGCCTGGCACAGGCGGTCCATCAGATCCATCTGGATACGCGGCTGGACGACGGCTGCTCCCCCGTACGAGTAACGGTGGAACTGCTCCTCGACGCGGGCGAAGACGGTGGGGCTGCTCTGCCCGACGTTCACGCAGAGGAGTCCGCTCGATCCGTCGAAGACCTTTCGGCCGTCGGCAAGGTCGAGCCAGGGGCCGCTCGCGCCCACGACCTCCATGCCGGGCAGAGGTCGTGACGACGTGAGCAGCCGTCGGCGGCGTATCGCATTCCGGTGCATGAGACACCCCTCTTTCGAACGGGATTGCGATACCGAAATGAAAGACCGAGACCGTGGCCGGCACAGGCTCACAAAGGGGGCTCACAACGGGGAACAGTCCCCTGCACAGCCGCGGTGGCCACTACGCTCAGTTGCCCCGGCCGGTTCTGCGGGGTGGAGCATCCCGCAGAATCCGGTCCCCGAGGAGGCATCCGGCATGACGCTCAGTGAGGAATCGGCCCAGACCGCGAACACGGCCCTGGCTGAGCTGATCGAGACGGCCAAGATCAGCAAGCACGCGCTGGCCCGCCGCGTGAACGCCCTGGCCGAGGAAGCCGGGGATCCCCGCTCGTACACCCAGACCAGCGTCAAGAACTGGACGCAGCGGGGCATGGTCCCCCGCGAGCCCGTGCCCCGGTTCATAGCCCAGGCGCTGTCCGAACGATTAGGCCGGCCCGTCGACCCGGCCGAGATCGGCATGCCCGCCTCCCGCAGGAGAACCGACGACGTCGGCCTGGACTTCCACCGGGACACCCACACCGCCGTCCACAACGCCGCCCGATACTGGAGCAACGTGCACCGCCGCAACGTCCTCACCGGCGCCTTCGCTCTCAGCGCCTGCACCACACCGCTCACCCGGTGGCTCGCCGTCCCCGACGACCAGGACGCCTCCCACCCAGGGAGCCGACGCGTCGGCCGCCAGGACCTGGACACGCTGTGGGCGGCCGCCGCCCACGCGCAGCGCCAGGACTCCCGGTACGGCGGAGGCACCCGCGAGGCCTCCCAAGCCGACCGCATCCTGCGCGAGCGCGCCATCCCGCTCCTGCACGGCGGCTACAGCGACGCCGTGGGCCGGGAACTGCGTGCCGGCACCGCCGAACTCGCGCGCGTCGCAGGCTGGAGCGCACTCGACATGGGCCGGCACGCCCTCGCGCAACGTCATTTCATCCAGGCCCTCAGGATGGCGAAAGCCGCAGGCAGCATGAACGTGGGCTGCCACGTCCTGACCAACCTGGCCCTCCAGACGACGCTGCGCGGCTACCCCGACGCGGCCGTGGACATGGCGCAGGGAGCCTACGACCGCGCCCGCCACCGAGCGGCACCCCGCGTCCTGGCGTTCGCCCGGCTCATCGAGGCCCGCGCGCACGCCCGACTCGGCGATCGCCGCTCCGCCGCGGCCGCGCTCACCGACTCCGAGCGGCTCCTCCAACGCGCGGACACCGCCCCCGGGAACGAGCCCTCGTGGATCGGCTACTACACGCCGGCCCGGATGAGCGCCGACGCCGTCGAGATCCACCGCGACCTGAACATGCCCGACGCCGCACTGCGCTGGAACTCGCGGGCCACACCCATGTCCTCAAGCGACTACACCCGCTCCGTCGGCTTGCGCATGACCGTCCTGGCCACCGCACACCTCCAGCACGGCGATCTCGACCGGGCCCTCGCCGACGGACAGCGAGCCGTCGTCATCCTCAGCAGCGTGCGCTCCGCCCGCGCCACCGACTACCTGACCGGCGTCGTAAGGGCCATGACACCGTGGCACCGCGACCCCCGAGTCGCCGAACTCTCCCACCACGCCCGCCAAGCCATCGCCCTCAGCACAACCAAACACCCCTGACGGCACCCACCGAGGACGATGCCCTCCGGCCCCGCGATCGACAGCCGTCCCGCTCCTTGCCAAGACCATCGCCCGCTACGGCCGTGTTGACCTTCTCTTCAGGTTTTGACCGAGCGCGAGGAGAAGAGCTCTGTGGCGATAGCCTCCAACGAATCGTTTGGCTGGACAGAAACCTTCACCGACCTCCGACTCTGCGCGGCCATCGTCGACCGTCTCACCTTCGGCGGCAACACCATCGAGACCGGAACAGATTCCTACCGCCTGGCCGTCACACGGGCCCGCGCCGAAGTGGCCGCTGCGGTCACGAGCTGACGTCTGTCCCGGTCACAGGGCTGGGGCCGTTCCCTGCGGATCATCGTCACCAGGCTTGCGCTGGCCTAGGTACGGTGGCGGCATGGCGATGATCCTGCGACACCCCCGGCCTGGATTCACCTGGGACTGGTGGGCAGTCGACACCGAGGGCCTCCTCGTGCAGTTCAGCGACGGGCCCGCCCCCGAGCACCTGCTGGCGCATGTGGACCGCGTCGACGCCGCAGCCACGTGGGCGGAGGAACACCGCCCCGCATGGTTCAACTCTGATCCCCTGCCGCTCCACGCTTTCAGCTGCAACGGCGAGCTGCCGACCTACACCCGGAACGAAGCCCCGGACTCCCCGTTGCGGTTGTCCGACGCACCAGCAGTCATCGCGGCGGTTGCAATCTTGGTCGAACTGAACAAGGCAGTAAGAGATACCTGGACGATCTACCTCGACGAGGGATGGGTCTAGTGTTGCTGCATCAGGCAACG
Organism: Streptomyces sp. NPDC001858; assembly: GCF_053594615.1. Lineage (NCBI taxonomy): Bacteria > Bacillati > Actinomycetota > Actinomycetes > Kitasatosporales > Streptomycetaceae > Streptomyces > Streptomyces sp. NPDC001858. The sequence continues at coordinate 69,759 of NZ_JBSFEV010000040.1, read as the reverse complement.
TTCGCCCTGTTTACGTGGCGGCTTTGGGCAAGGTGATCAACGTTGGTTGATTGATCAAAGACGCTTGCTTCTATCCTGTGCAGCGTGGCTGGTGATGTGGAGATCGAGCGCTACCGGCATGAGACCGTGGAGCTGACGGTGCAGGAACTACGCGAAGCTCTCAACGGATTGCCGGCCGAGGCTCCGGTGCGGATCGACGTGCCGCTGCATCCCCGGTCAGGTGAGATGCGCGACTCGGTCGACTCGGGTGTCAGCCACTTTGTGGTAAACGGAGTCGTACTTCATGACGCGGAGTACCTCAGGCAGGACGAAGTCGTGCTGCAAGCAGACTTCTGCTCGGAGTGGTATGTCCGCCCTGTCGAGCCGGATGCCGAGAAGTGAACCGCCCCGGGTTTGATCGAGACTCTAGGTCGTGACTGTGACCTGGGGTTTCGTGGTTTCGCGGTAGTACTTGGTCTCGTATTCGGCGGGTGGGATGTGCCCTATTTCACCGTGGAGCCGACGGTGGCAGTACCAGTCGACCCATTCGGCGGTGGCGAGTTCGACCTGGGAAAGTGTCTTCCAGGGCTGTCGTGTGTGGCCTCAGAGGGGCTGACCACTGTCAGGGACAGTGCGGCGGACCCGGGACGCTGCGGGTTGAACGGGAGCGCCTCACCGTCCGGATACTCGGTCGGAAGCGTGGGGCCAGTGCCGTAGGGTGGTGTTCACCGACGCGGGGTGGAGCAGCTCGGTAGCTCGCTGGGCTCATAACCCAGAGGTCGCAGGTTCAAATCCTGTCCCCGCTACCAACGCAACAGCCTCCTCGACCACCAGGTCGAGGGGGCTGTTCGCATTCAACGCCCGCGTGTGCCGTGGAGACGGCCGGGTGCATGCGAATCGGGCGGTTCTACTCGCCGGGCCGCACCTTCACGATCTTGATGTCCGTGGCGCCCTCCGCCTCGAGATCTGCCTTGCGGTGTTCGGCGCTGGGCTGGTCGTAGCTCACCGTGGACACCATGGTCTTGCCGTCGCGCGCGCGTACCCACTTCACCCGGTAGTTGACCATCGGTACGCTCCCTCGTCCGCTCCGCACTCGTCGGCCCGGATCAGCAAGCCATGTCTTTGCATCCGGTACGGACATCCGCCCGCCCCAGGTCGACCGGATCTCATCCAACAACTTCGGGTAGTGCTCTCCGTGCGTGTTCAGCGCATGCCACACCGCATCCAGAGCTGCTTTGAGCGGGTCGGGTTCGGCAGCAGCGAGTACGGCGGGGAGAGCGAAATGCGGCTGTGAGATGGGCCCACGGACCTGCGGTGTGCTGGCAGGAAACACGAGCTCGGTGAACACCATCGGTGCCTGGCTGCCCGGTAGCCGGTCAAGCTCGTAGCTCGTCTCCCCGTCGCTCTCTTCTGCGGTCTTGACCCACATCAACCCTGCCGGCGGCTGGGGAAAGTACGGCCGCCGCTGGGGCGGTACTGCCCCGAGAACATCCGGGCCCGGTTCGAGAGGGGTGGACCGCAGAGCCTCCCGCATCCGGGCCGCGTCGTCGAAAGGGGGCGGTAGCGGATGCCCCTGCGTCAACGCGGCGAGCGTGCCAGCGACCCACGGCACATCGGTCAGGCCCGCCACCTCGCAGGCCCGCTGAGCGGCGAGCACCGCCACGGCACGCTGGACGTCGGGATCCGCGGCGCCGAGGTCGTGGACCAGGTCACTGTCGAAGTCGAGCAGCCCCAAGACGTTGCTCTCGCGGACACGGCGCAGCGACTCACTCGGCAGTCTTCCGCCCCACCGCCACCTCTCGTAGTGCAGCTGCGGATCCTCCGTGACCCCTACCCCATCTGAGACCAGCTTGTGCACAACGCCCCCCCGTTCGGGACGGCCTCTGAAATCCCTATCGGATCTGCCGTCACGTCTCCCGCATCATGCCGCAGGCCACTGACACGCCCGGGACACGGGCCGGGGTGACGCGGCCGAGTGGTCGTTCATGTCCGGCAGCCGTGGCTCTCTCGTACGGGTAACCGCCGCCCATCTACTGGCGCCGACTGGCTACGACGCCGTTCAGATCGGCTCGCCTTGACTAGTGCAGAGAAGCCAGCGCAAGACATACAGGTACGGCAGCGGCGGCTCCCCCCCCCTGTGCCAGTGGTGCATGACCCCCGTGCAGGAGAAATGGGGCCCGGCCGTGCGCTACGTCAGCACGCGCTCATAGGCAGGCACGGCAGGATCAGCGGATCGCCGGACGGCCGTGGTCGGGGCTCTCTAGGCTCCGGATCGTGAACTGGACGAATGCGCTGGCCGTCTTCGGAGCCGTCACCGGCACGGCCGGCTTCGGCTGGCAGATATGGAGCCACCGCCTCACCGGTGGCCGCGTCGAGGTCTTATCCACCAGACAGAAGCACGACGGCCGCTGGTGGGTGCGGACCGACGTGTCGAACGTGGGACGCCTGGACGTGACGATCGTCGGCTACTCGATCTGGCGCGACATCCCGGGCCACCGCTTCAGGCGGGCCTTGTGGCGACTGCGAGCCGTGCAGCGGGTGGGATGGAAACGGGCCCGGCGCACTGAGATGATCTTCAACCCCTCAGTCGCCTTCCACGCCCCCGTGCAGTTCGAGGTCGACGGCGCGAGCGTGGAACTGCCCTTCGTGCTGAAGGCCGGCGCCATGCTGTCTCTCCCGCTCATGGGCATGGAGGTGCCCAACCGGATCGGCCAGCAGCTGCGGGTGTCGCTTTATCTGGGGACCGGCCGGATCATCCGGGCCGACGTCCAGGAGGCCGACGCGCTGGAGCCGCTGCGGATCGACCTGGACGAATTCACCGGGCAGTGGTCGCTCCACGTCGGACCTCCCACGGACGACTGACGCACGCCGGGGCATCGCGACGTCGGCAGTACGGGGGAGTCGCTGGCGCCCCACCCTCGGAGGTATTAACGGCGTTAACGGTTGAGGCCTCGCCGGTCTGACACGTTGGCGCAACGCCTACCGCACCATCCAGTGCGACAGGGCGCGCGGCCTTACTCGGTCGGGTGAAGTCGCCGGAGTGAGAGAACTTCGGTGGGCGTCGGCGCGTAGTGCTGTACATGAAGCAGATCAACGACGCGCATGTGGCGCTGCCCGGCCTGGCAGTAGTGGAGGTCGCGGCGGCCGATGACGCGACCGCGTTCGCCATCCAGGAACTGCTCGCCGGGCGGTGCGCGGTGGCGCCGGCGGACCGTACGACCCGGGAGCCTGGCGAGCCCGGCGTGCGGCTGCGGTTCTTCCTGGACCTGCACGAGGACGCTGACACGTAGGGCCCGCGGCGAGCGCCTGGCCGTGCTCGTGCCACGCCGTGACGTGGCTCCTAGGCTGGTAGTGCTCGGGGCCCTGGAGGTGTGCCCCATGCCCGCGAGCATCTTCAACGGCGCGATCTCGTTCGGGCTGGTCAGCGTCCCGATCACGGTCCTGAGCGCGACCGAGGACCACAGCGTGCGCTTCCGGAGGATCCACACCGCCGACAACGCTCTGGTGCGCAACCGCTACTGGTGCGAGCAGGAGGACCGTGAGGTCACCTTCGGAGAGATAGGGCGAGGCTACGAACTGCCGGACGGCCGGGTCATCCCCGTCACGAACGAAGAGCTGCGGGCCCTGCCGCTGCCCACGGCGCGCGCCATCGAGCTGATCGCGTTCATCCCGGCCGCCGCCGTCGATCCGCTGCGCATCGGCGCCGGGTACTACCTCCAGCCTCAGGGGGCCGTCGCTGCGAAGCCGTACCTGGTGCTTCGCCGTGCCCTGGAGCGGGCTTCGCGGGTCGCTGTCGCGCGGTACGCATGGCACGGCCGTGAGCGGCTCGGTCTGCTGAGGGTACGGGGAGATGTCATCGCTCTGCACGGTCTTCTGTGGCCGGACGAGATCCGTGACCCCGCCGCCGTGGTCCCGCCTCCGGTCGATCTGGACGAAGCCGAGATCGACGAAGCGGTGGCTCTGATCGACGCCATGACCCGCGACGACCTCACCGGCCCGGAGTTCGCCGACGGGTACACCGAGGCCCTGCACGCGGTGATCGAGGCCAAGCAGGAAGACCGCCAGCCACCGCAGGCCCCCGAGCCGACGGCCCGGCCGGGGCAGCTGGTGGACCTGATGGCCGCGCTGCAGGAGTCCGTCAGCGAGGCCCGGGCGGCGCGCGGCGAGACGCCCGGCACGGACGCGACCGAGGCGCCGGCCACGCCCGCGAAGAAGGCGCCCTCCCCGAAAGCTTCCCCGAGGACCGCCGGGCGGCCGGGCGGCCGGCGCGGCACGCCAGCACGCTGACCTGCCGTGGCCGGGGCTGTGGGGTGCCCGCCGCCATGGTCGGCCCCTGCGGGTGCCTAGCCGGCGGGGTGGTCGGGGTCGGGGAGTTCCGGCGGGAGCCGCTGGCGTGCGGCCGTACGGGTGAGGCCAAAATCTCCGCCGTGTCAGAAACCTTCTGGGACGCCCTCGGCTCGATCAGCACCACCCTGGCCTTCGGCGTCGTCGCGTGGCAGGGATACCTCACCTACGGAGCGCTGAAGGTCAGCCAGCTCATGACCGCCGACGCCATCCGCAGCCGGCTCGACTCCCAAGCCCCGGCAGTCAGCCTCAAGCTCACTCCCCCGCCGTGGGAGCCGCAGGCGTGGAACAACACCGGGATGCCGTGCAGCACCTGGCCGCAGGGGCACACCTGGCACTTCCCCGCGGAGCAGGAGGGCTCCAACCGTCTCGTTCTGCAGCAGGTCCTGGTCCTGGAGAACCTCAGCGACCGGCGCGTGCAGGCACGGTTCGACGGCGACCTGGTCGTGGCCGATGAGGACAGGCGGCCCACTGCCGCCGGCGTCATCCTCCTGGAACCCGGCGAGACAAGCCGCAAGGTCTACCTGCAGCGCGAATTCACCATCAAGGAACTCTCGGAGAACTTCACGGCGAAGCAGGCCGGGCAGGAGCTGCCGCACAAGGTGCTCGGCACGGTGACGGCGGAGGACGACCGCGACAACGGGAGCACGGATCGCTGGGAACTGATGCTGACCGGCTGCCCGGTCGAGCCAGTCCCCGACCGTGAGGGCCTGTAGACGATCGCGCCGTGGCACCTGACCGAGGGATCGGGGCTGCGCACCCTGGACTACAGCCTGCTGCCGTCACGGCAGCGCATCCACTGGGTCTCGCGCACCAGGGGAATCCAGCTTCCCGCCCCGGAGGGCGCGTAGCGATGTGACGCCCGCTGACCGGCCGTGGTCGGCCTGTGGTCGGGCACGCAGGCCATGGTCGGGGCCGGGGTCGGGCTCGTGGTCGGGTGACGGTCAGGGTGTGTCGCCGGTGTAGTAGAAACGGCAGCTCACCCCCGGGCCCGGCGCACGTGCCTCGCCGGGGCGCGGGTCGTACAGGGCACGGCCATCGGGGAACTGCCCGAGCTCGGTGGACAGGGCCACTCCGTCGTCGACTTCCTCGGTCCGCCATCCGTGGATGTCCAGCAGCAGGCCGTCCAGCGGTCCGCCGACCAGTTCTGCGTAGGTCCGGTGCGGGAGCGGGCCGGGGTGGGGGTCGTCGTGGTCGGCGCCGTAGACGCGTCCGTTCAGCAGCTGCTCGTCTCCGTTCATCTGATCAGCGTCGCAGCCGCCACCGACAACACGGGCTTGCCCGGGGACGTCTTGGGCTTGCCCGAGTGGCCGGTGGCGGCGGTCTGCCCGGATCAGGTGCGCCAGCGTCCGAGCCAGCCTCCGGCCTTCCGCGCGGCCTGCTCGGCTTCCGCCTCCAGGCGGAGGCGCTCCTGATCCTGGCGCTCGCGTTCATCGGCTTCGGCCCGCCGCACGGCTGCGACGGCCCTGCCCTGGCAGTTCTCGCACAAGTGCGGGTGTGACTGGCCCCGGCCCCAGTCCCGTACGTCGACCGCCGTCCATCGGTCGTCGGTGAACTTGTTCCTGCAGTCCGCGCACTCGGGGCGCCGGGCTTCCCGTTCTGCTGCTTGCCGTTCCTCGTGGCGTCGTTGCTGTTCCCGGGCGGTTTGGTGGCGGCGGGCGAGGGCGGTGTCCCGGCGGGGGTTGCCGATCGCTTCCAGCAGCGGCTCGCGGTGGTCGCGGCCGAAGCGCCAGAACGCGGGCCCGGCCGGGCCGTGTTCGCGCAGCAGCTCCAGTGTGGTCGCCACGATCGGGATACAGCCGTCGTAGGAGTGGAAGCCGTCGCGGTCCCAGCGGCCCTGCCAGTGCGGACGGGTGAGGTCGGCGACGTTCGTCATCTGGCTCTTCAGGGAGCGTTTGCCGACCTGGTGGAAGACGAGCAGCACCGGCGGGTGCACCCGCTCGTAACTGCCTTTCGTCTCGGGTGCGGACCAGCGGGTGCGCCACATCGGTTTCTCGATGCCGTCGGTGTCCTTCTCCTTCCTCTTGAAGAACCGGGCGTACTTGTCGAACTTCCGGGCGATGAGGACGGCTTCCTCGGTGCAGTTGTCGGCCTCGATGAACAGCAGCGGCACCCCGGCTTCCGGCGCGGTCAGGACGACGTCGGCGCGGGCGCTGCCGATCGCGGGGTTCTTCCAGGTGCCCTTCACGGGGAGCGCGACCTCGGTGGCGTAGGAGGTGAGGGTGCCGATCCCGTCGGGTGCGTCGACGGCGGCCCGCGCGGCTGCCTGTGCTTCGGCCGGCTGCTCGGTGAGCCGGTCGAGGTCGGGCTTCGGGCGGATCAGCGCGATCACCGTCTCGTTCACCGTCATCGGGTGCGAGGCTCCGGAGCGGCCCGCGCTCTTGGGCATGCCGCCCATCTCTTCCGGCTCGCGGTCCAGGTCGATCGCGGCGGCGGCCAGCCCGGCCGCGGTGAGCAGCCGGACCTCTTCTCCGCCCCGGGTACGGCCGCCGTCGACGGCCAGGCCGTGGCGGCGCAGATCGTTCGCCGCGCCGCGGTGGGAGGCGGTACGTGCTTCTTTCCGCGCGGCCGGTGTCTTCTTCGTCGTGTGCCGGTAGGTCAGGTGCGGCGCGGCCAGCCGCTGGATCTGGTCGGCGGTCGCGGCCTTGAGCACCCCGAGCACGCACAGCACATCCGCGCGCAGTCCGTTCGACGATCCCGCCTCGTTCGCCTTGCGCCTGCCCGCCATCAGGCCCGCCCTCCCGCCGTCCGCGTCCGGCCACCGGCCGGGCGCCGGCCCCCGGCCGCAGAGGGCACCGGGCCCCCGAACCCGATGATCTCCTCCACCACCGGCAATTCCTTCAGGTTCAGGAGTAGAGAAGAGGGTTGTGACGATCCGGAGCAGTTCCGGAAACCCGTGGTGACCTGCGGAAACGCAAGGTGCGTGGGAGCTGGGCACGGAAGTGGCATCGGCAGTGGGACCGCAAGCGCCGGCAGCAGGAGCTCACCAGGGCTTGCCGCGCACCTGGGACGGCGTGCGAGGCCTGGCCGGACGGCGAGGTCCTGGCGGCGGGCGAGGCTCCAGGATCCCGGACGGACGCGGCGGCGGGAAGGAGCGGTGGGGCCGGGCACGGGCGGCGTGGGCACGGTGTCCTCGCGTTTCTCCGGCACCAGGGCCGGGGCGGGCGGCTGTTCGTCCGTCCCACGCGCATCCGGCGCGTGCGGGACAGATGCCACCTTGCGGGATCACACCTTGTCCGTGACCTGGTCACCCCCGCTGACGGTGTCCGTTTTGGCCCTTGACCACCCCTTGACCGGACGGTTCGTCCGTGGCCGATGCCACACAGCCCGGCCGACGGTTCAGCGAGCGGGGCGGGTGCTGGAGACCGAGGCGCCGCGCCGCCAGTCCGAGGGCTTACGGGAGCGGAAGGTCTCGCCGCTCTCGATCCTGGCCTTGTTCCGCTCGAACTCCCGCTCCGCGGCCGACGGCTGGCGGGGAGCGCAGCCGGGGTGTCCCCAGTTCTCCCCCACCTTCGTGATGACCGTGCCCTTGTCGTAGTCCTTGAAGCAGGCCGGGCAGGTGCCGGGGTAGGCGGCCCGGACCGAGCCGCGCGGCGGCGGCCCCGCCTTCTTCGCCGCGGTCTTCTTCGCGGCCGGCTTCCCGCCGCCCGCCTTCTTCTTCGCCGACTGCGCTCGCTTGAACGCCTCGATCTCTGCCTTGCCGGGCCTCTTCTTCGGCTGCCCGCTCGCCGCCTTGGGGGCCTTCTGCGCCGGGGTCTGTCCCACGAACGGAGCATAGAACCACCGCGCCGCGTACGGCCGTGTGCCACGCGCGCCGGACACCCGAGCCCGCAGGGCGCTGGTGCGTACCGGGTACGCGCGGCGCGATAAGTGGTGCACGATGCAGCGCATCCCGCCGGGTGGTGCGCACCGGGTGCGGTTCACTCCCGCACCTGGTGCGCACGATGCCGTGCACTCCCGCCGGGCGGTGCGCATCGTGGTGCGGGATACGCACCGCACCGCGCACCGGTTCACTCAGCGTGAAGGACTCACGGGCAGGTGAGGGACGGAGAGTTCTCCCCTCAGTGCACAGCATCGCGCACACATAAGGGGACGATGCGGGCGGTAGCGAATGTGGTCTAGGAAGAACGTCGCCGATTGCGACCCCGACAAGGGTTGATTCTCCACTCGACAAGGGGGTGCGCATCCGGTGCGGCGCATCTCGACAAGGGGTACGCACCAGCCGCACCATCCCTGCGTACCGTCACCGCGAGTGTGTACATCGCGGTGCGGTGGGCATCGCCGGGGCGCACCGTGAGGCGCACCGGTGCGGCGGCCGGGAGTGAGTGTCATCGCCGGTGCGCGCACCGGTGCGCAGGATGAAGTTCATCGTGGTGCGCCTCGGTGCGCGCGATGCGTTTCATCGGCGGGCACGGTGCGCGCGGCGTTCGGTACATCCCCGGCGGTGTCTGCGGTGGTGCACGGGCTGCCACGGCGGGTTCGGCTTGCCGCTGGGGTACTGCCGGGTGCGACGGCTGCGCGGCGGCAGCTTCGGGGCCGGGTGCAGCGCCACCCTCAGCCGGGACGCGGCGGTGAGCTCCTTCAGTCGCGCCAGACGTTCCGGGGAGAGCGGCGGGATCGGATCAACCATTGGGGCCTCCAGGCTTCGGCTGGTCTCTCCCCGTACCCTCGCCGCCGCCCGCCAGATGCCGGGGCCCGCCCGCCGGTCGCGTCCCGGCATCTGGCCCGGCGACTTCGTCCCCCGTCCCGCAGGGCGGGCAGGGACGGTGCCGTTGGACGGGCGAGGTTCACAGAGTTCAGGGGCTGCCCGACTGTGTGACGCCCCGCGCGAGTTGGCCGACGACGTCGAAGACGGTCTGGCCGAACGCGGTGGGGGCGATCAGCACGCCGAAGACCAACACGATGACGACGGTCAGCTGCTCGTCGTTGCGGCTGCGGGCCTGCGTACGCCGCCGCAGCCGCATGACGATGATGACCGCCAGCAGCACCGCCACATTGATCGTCAGAACCATCCGGCCAGCCCTCCCCTTCAGACCCGAACGTCCCAGCCCACAAGTAGCCCGAACCGCTCCGTGCGAAGGGTCGATTACTGATCGTTGGCGGCAAAACGCTTTTCCCCGACCGAATTTCGGGCCTTGACCAGCACGTCGGCGCCGCACCACCTCCGTCTGCTGGCCGGTCTGTCCTCCTTCAACGCTCGAGGCCGCCCCCTCTCCCCTGCGAGTTGCGGTTCTGGTGCTGCTGCTGGTCTGCGTGACCGACCGCGTCCGTGGCCGGCTGCTCCGGCTGCTCGGAGTGCTTGAGCTGCTGTTCGGCGACGGCGCGTCCACGGGCGTCGATCTCGAGCTTGAGGACGGCGAGCCGGGCGAGGTTCTCCGGGGTGTGCATCCACGTCTCCGGGTCGGTCGTGCGGCCCTCCAGCAGCTCGGGCATCGCGGCCTGCTGGTGGGCCTGGACAGCGGCGGCCCGCTGCGCCGGGGTGAGTGCGGCGTCCCGGTCCGGGTGGTCGACGGCGTGTGGCGCGGCCGCCTCCTGATCGTAATTGTGGTCGTCGGCGTGCCCTGTGGCCGATGCGGTCGCGGCAGGGGCTTCATCCCGCGCCGCGTGTGCGGTGCGGACGTCACGGATCGCGTTCTGCAGAGCGAGGCTGGCAACCCGGGCCCGCTCATACCTGCTCGATTCCCGGGGCGGTTTGCCGTCGGTCCCGGCGATCCACCACCGGTGAGGCCAGGCGAAGTCGGCCGTGTAGGTGAGCTGGTCCGGTGACGGGGCCCGCCGGCCCTTCTGAGGCACCGTGACCTGACGGCTGTGGCAGGTCAGGGCCAGGTCGGCGATGGAGTCGTCCAGGCCCGGCTCGAATGCGCGGCCGCGCAGGGTCTCCAGCAGGTGTCGGCGGGCTTCGGCCAGGACGTGGCGGCGGGCGAAGGTGCGGCGCACGGTGAAGACGATCGCGGCGACGTCGACGGCGGCGAGCGCGGTGTCCACCTGCGGGCGCACCCGGGCCCGGATCGCCGCACCGGCCGCCCGGCACCGCTCCAGCAGCCCGTCGACCATCTGCTTGCCAAAGCGCAGGAGCGCGGACGCGCGCCACCACGCCAGCAGCTGAGCCAGGGGGCGCGGGGTCTTCTTGTCCGGGCGGGTCTCCTGCGCCGCCCACCAGCCGAGTCCGTGGCGGGCACGTTCGTCGGGCAGCCGTCCGTGCCTGGCGACGTACTGGGCGGTGAGGCCCTCCAGTTCGTCCTCGATCCGCCGGCGGCGGGTGGAGGACCAGTCGATGAGCTCCTGGTCCACGCCGGCTATCTCCATGACCGGGCGCAGGCCCGGCGTCACCTCGCGCGGCACGGTCGCCACCCAGTCCCTCGCACACTTCGGTGGTCATGGTGAGCGTGTACAGCGTCCCGGCCGCCACCACGTGATGGTAGAGGCGGACCGTGTCTATCGCGTACCAGGAGCCGTCCGGGCGCTGTACCCGGTTCAGGATCAGGCAGTGCTCTTGGAGCAGGGGGAATCCGTCGCGGTTGTCGAAGTGACAGAACGCGGCAACGACCAGGGCAGGGGCCTTGGCGCGCTGGCGGCCGGAGGACCACCGGGTCTCCGCGACCTCATCCTCCAGCCAGCGCAGCACGGTGGTGACGGCCCGCTCATGCGCCCGCTCGATGACCTGCCGGGTGTGGTCGTCACCCAGCGCCCACAGCACGATCAGGGACGCCTGCGCCCGGAAGACGAACTCGACAGCGAGCAACGGGGTCTGCCCGCGCTGCTCGATCTCTTCGATCGGCTGCCCGAGGACGGTCTCCCGCCGCGCCGTCTCCGGGCTGGCGCCGTCGTCCAGGCGCTTGCGCTCCATGCGGTCGGCGTCCGGGTGCCGGAGCTCGCCGAACATCAGCTCCAGCTGCCGCTCCGTCACGACCGAACCCGCGGTGAGACCGAGAGCAGCGAGCCCCAGCCCCACCCACACCCCGGGCGGGAGCCCGGCCATCTCCTGGGCGTCCTTCAACGCCTGGCGGGCCGGACGGCGACCGTCGCCGAAGGCCACACCCCGCACGAAGTACCGCCACGCGTTCCGCCTTTGAACCTTCGCAACACTGAGCATCCCAGCAGGGAACACCAGCTCTGACCTGCGGAAAAGACCCGATCCCGTGAGGCGGGAGACTTCAGCGAACCTTCACGGCCGCTCCCGCGCGGCGGGCGACGAACGCACTCCCGTGCCCGCCGGACGGGCCATGCAAATGCTGCGCGACGAGCGACCGCCTACGCCTCAGACACACCAACAAACGACAACAACCGCCTCCATCGGCAAAGAGCGCACACCCTCGTGCCGCTCCCCCACCCACTGGCCGACGACGCCCCACCCCGCACCACGTCACCGACTCCCTTCACCCCGAGCCAGACACACCATCGCCCCCGGCAACCCCGGGGGCTTCGTGCTTCCTGGAGGACCGACGTGCCGACGTACGAAGCCCTGCCTCGTTTCACCGCCGACCACCACCGCCTCACCCCCGAACAGCGCCACGCCTTCCGCCAGGCCGTCAACGCCTTCGTCAACGACCTCCGCACGGGCGGCCCCTTCCGCGCCAGCCTTCGCGTGAAGGGCGTACGGCGCGCGCCCGGCGTCTTCGAACTCACCTGGGACGGCAACGGCCGCGCCACGTGGTCTTACGGCCGGCCCATAGTTCCAGGCGTCCCTCACATCGTCTGGCGGCGAATTGGCAGCCATGGCATCCTCACCGGCCCGTGATCAAGGCACGGGCGCAGCCGAGGGCGGGCTTCCCAGTTTTGGGAGGCCCGCCCTTTTGATCGGCGGAACAGCAAACCCCTTAGGCCAGGGCTCGTGGTTAACCGGCAGACACGGCCTGGCTGTCCTTGTGCTGGAGAAGCAGCTGCAGCATCTTGTTGAACTCGGCCGGCGGCATCCTGTGGATCAGGTACATCGCGGCCATCTGGCCGTCCTCGTACGGGAATCGCTTGGGCTGCTTGCCAACGGTCTGGTCATCCCCGGATGGGGTGTCGTTGTGGGGGCGTGGTTCTGGGGCAGACTGCCCGTTCGCTTCTCCCTGTTCTGGCTCGCTCTGTCCACGCTGGTCTGTCGCGGGATTGTCATGGCGCGGCGGGTGCCCTGCGTTGCCTGGCACGTCTGCAACGGGTTTGGCCTGGCCTGCCGCAGGCGCTTCGTTCGAACCACCGTCATCTATTACGCCGTAATGGCCGTCGAGCTTCTTGGTGTCGTGCGCGGCAGACGTCTCGGCCGTCCCTGGCTTCTTAGAGCGCTCTCGCTTGGCTGCTTCCTTGCGCGTCCGTTGCTCCTTCAGCTCTGCAAGTGCTGCTTCCTGCTCTGCAGCTGGCTTGTTGCCCACAGCGCGCAGCAGGTCGATGGGCTCTTTGCCGATACGTGCTTGGAGTTCAGGAGTGAGGTTGAGGAGGGCCAGGCGTTGTGACACCCAGCCCTGGGAGCGGTGGAGCCGCTTGGCGAGGGCGGTCTGGCTGCCGTGGATGGCCAGCAGACGCAGAAGGGCTCGGGCTTCATCGAGTTCTTCGAGGTCTTGGCGGTGGATGTTGGCGACGAGGGCGGATTCGAGGATTTCCTCGGAGGTGGTGCCTTGGTCGTCGCTGACCATGATCTTGACGGTCGTGAGTTGCGCGTCGCGGGCGGCCGCGAGACGGCTGCTGCCGTCGATGACGACGTGGGTGGTGTCGCGTTCGAGGTCGGCTTCGCGGTCGGGATTGGCCTTGATGTAAGCGTCGCGGTTCATGACCGTAATCGCCTGCTTCTGGCCGTGTGTCGACAAGCTGCCTGCGAGGTCGGTGAGATCGCCGAGGGTGGAGCGGGGGTTGTCGGGGTTGAGGCTGATGCGGTGCGGGGGGAGTTCGGTGGGTGTGGCAGCGCCGTCGGTGGGGACTCCGGTGGCGGCGGCGACTGCCTGCCGGCGTGCACTGATAGGGCGTACTCCCCCGCCAAATCGGCCTGCGCCCAGTTGGTCTGCCTTGCTCATGCGATCTCCCGGGCCAGAGCGCGCATGCCGATCGCCTGCTGTGACTTGGGGGCGTATGACAGCAGGGGTTGCTTCATCCGAACTGCTTCTTTCTGTTCTTTGAGATCGCCAATGAGGCCGACGACCCGAGGATCCTTTATGTCGACCCACCCCTGTAGGGAGGAGGTGGCGATGAAACCGCGGCGGGAGTCGTAGAGGTTGACGACGATGCCGAGGTAGTCGATGTCGACCAGCAGGTCTCCGCGCAGGTCGTCAATCTGTGTGGTGAGCAGTTCGTAGGCGTCGGCAGAGCTGTCCTCTGCCTGCACGACGATCAGGGCGCCAGACTGTCCTGGCCTTTCGCTGTCGCGACGGCGGCTGTAGTAGGCAGCGGCATCCATGCTGAGCCCGAGGCTGGGCGGGCAGTCCACGAGGATCACGTCGTAGTCAGCCTCAAGCGGGGCGAGCGCGCGTTCCAAGGCGGCTTCACGGGCTCGCACAGCGGATAGGCGCACGTCGAGGAGGAAGGCATCGTTACAGGCGGGCAGCAGATGGAGGCGCCCGCCAAAGGCGGTGTCGCTGATGGTGACGATGAGGTCGCGGAGGTCGCCCTTGGGGTCTCCGGCCATGTGGTTGGTGAGGCTGTCGCCGTTCATCGGCAGAGGCGCGGCCCCGAGTTGGTTGGTGAGGTGGCACTGCGGATCGAAGTCGACGAGCAGGACGCGCAGGCCGAGGCCTGGGAGATTCTCGATGTCGAGCGCGTCGTTCGCCAGTGCGTCATCGGAGTGGGCGTCGCTCGCGCGCAGGGCCTTGGTGAGCGCCTTGGCGACCCTAACGGCGTGTAGGGCGTTGGGGTCTTCAGCGAGTGCCTCACCGAGACCGGCCGTGATCGCCGTCTTGCCGACGCCGCCCTTCTGGTTACAGACGATGATACGCCGAGTGACCTCGGGGCGTGCGACGTTGGGTGCTGGGTTGGCATCGAGCCACAGCTGGACGGACTGGGCCAGGCCTTGGATGAAGGAGACACCGCGGTCTGTGGCGACTTCGCGGAACTCCTCCCACTGGCCGAGCGGGAGCAGGGTTGAGAAGGAGTCGGCGCCCGCCGTGTCGACGGTTGCGGTGGCGGACGCGAGGTTGCACCAGTCTCGGATGCCTTGTTCGACTGCGGCCTGAATCTCGAGGCCGTGTTGAGCAGCTCTGATCTTAAGGTTCTGCCGGAGCCATCCCGGCAGCTTGGAGACGACCTTCTCGCGGTCGCTGGAGGTGGCTGGCGAACTCATGCGGGACACCTTACTAACGTCGTAGACCCTTTGCGTCATCGACGCGTTAGTTTGCATCACCTGTTGGGGCGTCAGAACTATTACGCCGTAATGGCCGGCAGCTGGCGGGCCCGAGACGACCGCAAGCTATTCCGTAATGGGGCAGGGCCGCCAGGGGCCTCATGGTGGCCCTTGACTCCCGCGTGCGGCTCGGAGTCCCAGGCCGCCCATCCGAACGATTACGGCGTGTGATGCCGCGGCCGGGATGCGCGATCTGACCTTCAGAGGCATGCAACGCAGAAGGGCCCGTACTCCCCCGCAGCGCTTCTTCGCGGGGAGTACGGGCCCTTCTGCGTGCTCAGTCGTGTGCGTCAGGGTGCCCAGGTGGCGGGCGCCCCCTGGTCGGGGTCGGGGAGGCCGGCGGCGGTTGCCAGGGCAGCGGGGTGCCGCATGGCGGTGACCGGGACTGCCCCGGGCTCCGTGGGCGGACTGGGGAAGAGGCGGTGTTCCAACCCTGCGCTATTCGGTGAAGCTGTTCCCCAGACCTGCTCTTGTTCCCCACGCTGCATCGGTGGAAGGTCAGTTGCGGCAGTCGCAGCCGGGACGGCAGCTGCGGCGGTCATTGGCAACAGGGCCTATGAAGATTCCGCCGCCTCGGTCCAGTAGGCGAGGTTCGCCCGGGTGGTGAGGGCACTGGGGTGCTCCGGGCCGAGCACCTTCTCGCACACCGGCAGCAGCTCGGCAAACTGGTCACGAGCGGCCACCGGATCCCCCGCCTCCCCCGTCCAATGGGCGAGGCGGTCTCTGTCAATAAGAGTGTCGGGGTGCTCTGGACCGAACACCTTCTCGCACACCGGCAGCAACTCGGCAAACTGGTCACGAGCGGCCACCGGATCCCCCGCCTCCCCCGTCCATCGGGCCAGGTTGGATCGGTCGATAAGGGTGTCGGGGTGTTCCGGACCGTGCTTCATCGCATCCATCGGGAGCACTTCGGCGAACTGGTCGCGGGCCGCCACCGGATCCCCCGCCAACCCAGTACAGCGGGCCAGGTTGCATCGAACGGTGACGGTGGTGCGGTGCTCGGGGCCGAGCACCTTCTCGCACACTGGCAGCAGCTCGGCAAGCTGGTCGCGGGCGGCCACCGGATCCCCCGCTTCCCCCGTCCAGTACGCCAGGCCGGATCGGGTGTGGATGGTGGCCTGGTCCTCCGGACCGGACACCTTCTCCCACACTGGCAGCAGCTCGGCAAGCTGGTCGCGAGCGGCCACCGGATCCCCCGCTTTCCCACTCCACGAGGCCAGTTCCAATCGAATGATGAGCGTGTTGCGGCGCTCCGGACCAAGCTTCCTCTCCACTGGCAGCAGGTCGGCGAACTGGTCGCGGGCGGCCACCGGATCCCCCGCCTCCCCCGTCCATCGGGCCAAATGGAATCGAGCGGAGCAAGCATGCGGGTGCTCCGGACCGGGAGCAAGATCTGCGGCAAGGAAGGTAGGCCAGGGCTGCCATTTATCCCGCTCGTCCGCAGCAGACCCGGCGGAGCGATTGAGGAGGCTCTCGATAACGGCGCCGCTGTCCTGAGAAGCGTGCCAGCGGTGGTGGGCTTCGGCTCGGAGGGCGTAACGGTGCAGGGGGTCAGTGAGGTTGTGGGTCTGGAGGGGGGCGAGGTCGTTGATGGCTTTGACGATGGCAGCGTGGTACTCGGCTGGTTCGATGGTGAACTGACCGTCGCTGGGGCGCAGCAGGTAGTCCTCAGCAAGGCTGGCGTGGAACAGGCCGACATGTTCGGTTGGCTGACCCGGTTGGGTTCGGGCGAGCAGGCCGGAAAGGCGGACGAGTGCGTCACGCACTTGGGTGGTGGTAGCGGGGCCACTCAGGTGTCGGGTGGCAGCGACGAGCAGGGGCAACGGCAGGACGGGGCCAGCGCTGGCCACGGCGAGCACGCCGAGGACCGGCCGTAGCCCTTCCTGCCAGACGGCCGGGTCGTCGGCGCCAGCGGCGAGGAGCTCGTCGTCGTAGAGCGCGGTGAGGGTCAGGCGAATGTCATCGGGAACTGCGGCCGGGTCGAAGCCGGGCCGCAGTGCACGGTCGGCGAGCAGGCGGGCGTGGAGCCAGTTGCCTGCGGCCTGGCGAACCAGGGCCGGGTGGTGCTCCTGGGCGACGCCGCGGTCGCGCAGGTATGCGGTAATGGTGTCGTCGCTGACCCGTTCGGCGCTGAGGAGGTGGCTGCCCGCGGGGCGTGGAGAGTCTGGCCGGGCGGTGACCACCAGGTGCAGCCCGACATCCGCCGTACCCAGAGCGTGCAGCGTGCTGCTGCGGGTGGCGGTGGGCAGCTCGTCGAGCGCGTCGATCACCAGCCGCACGGCGGGTGGCGGGTCGACCAGCTTCAGCGGGCCGATCACGTGCTGGTACAGGGCGTTGAGGCTTTGCCGCTCGTGAGAGGTAAGTCGGCGCAGGTAGCGGTGGCCAGCATCGGTGAATCCGGGCACCGACTCGGCGAGCTGGGCGGCGAGTGTTCCGGCGAGATCGGCGAGGGTGCTGGTACGGGAGGCGAACGCGATCGCCTGCACGAAGTGGTCCGGGACCTTCCCTTGGGTGGCTTCGGTTCGGGCCAGGGCGGCAGCGAGGGTGGATTTGCCGCTGCCCCGTGGGCCGACGAGGGCCACCCGCGCCGTGCCGGCGGTTGCATGGATCAGCTCGCTGAGCACCGGGGTGGGCTGCAGGTGAGCGGTCAGTTCGATAATGCGGTCCCTGACCGTGGCGCGGGCGCCGGATCCCTCGGCGGTCACGTCATGGGCAGCGTTGTGGGCCCACCACAGGCCCTCGTCGCCAGTCTGTGCCCAGCCGCCGCCGTCGTGGGTGATGCGCTGGGGGTACTGGTCCCCGGCTGCTTCCTGCAACGGATCGCCCAGGTAGCGGGAGTCGACCGTGGTGCCAGCCGACGGTATCCCGCGGCGCAGCACGTCGATCAGGGTCCTGGTGACCTTGCCGCCGTAGGCGGGCCGGTCGGCGCTGGCCGTCAGCAACTCGTAGCGGCGCCGATGGCGCCCCAGGCCCACCTCCCGCCACGCGGCGGCCTGGGCCGCGCCCACCCCCGCATGGCAGGTGTCGAGCAGCACCAGCAGCCCGTCCAGGTTGGCCGCCTTCCTCAGCTCGGTCTTGAGCCAGTGCGACAGGAACACGTCCTCGTCGGGATCGCCCCGGCCGCCGCCGTTGCGCGGCAGGAAGTAGAAATCCTCGTCGATCGCGATCCCGTGGCCGATCATGGCCAGCACCAGGGTCGATCCGGTCTCGTCGGCGGCCCGGAACGCGTCCTTGAGCGCCGTGATCATCTCGTCGCGCGAGGGGTCCACGAGTAGAGGCCCCGACTCCAGCGCGCTGTCGCAGTCACCCAACCGCGGGTCGGTGAGGAGATCAGCCAGATCCTGGGCGGCCTTGGGCAGAAACCGCAAAGTTCCTAGTGCCGCACTCTGTGATCCGATCACCAGGGCTCGTCGGGATGCCCGCTGGATGGACATATCTCCACACTTACTCTAAACCGCCCGATCTGCAGCTCCGAGTAACGAAAGGTAGGACCGACCATGGCCCTGATTGTGCTGGTCCACGGCATCGCCCAGGAACAGCGGTCCGCCATCGAACTGGAAGATGAGTGGCTGCTCTCCCTCGCCGGCGGCGTGGGTAACGCCCAGCACCCAGCATTGGCCGACCAACTATGGCCCATCCGCCCCGACGTTCCGCGGCTTGCTCGCATGGCCTTCTACGGCAACCTCTTCCTCACCCCAGATCAGCAAGGTTCCGATACCGAGCTCAGCGCCGAACAGCTGGAGTCGGCCGACGAGATCGCCTTCGAATGGCTGACCAACGCTCTGAGCTCCACCCGGCCGAAAGACGCCGGCAGCGCCCGGCTTGAGGTGCAGGCACTGCAGCGCGACCGCGCAGATCCTCAAGGAATCGGCGCCGTAGGCGGCCGCATCATCGAAGCGCTCGACCACATCCCGTGGCTCAGCCAAGCCGGCCTGGCCGGACTCACCCGCATCAACAAGACCCTCGCCCAGGTCGTGCGCTACCTCACCGAACCCGACATCCGCGCCCATGCCATCGGCCAGGTCCACCAGCACCTCGACGTCGACACCCGGGTCGTCATCGGCCACAGCCTCGGCTCGGTCGTCGCCTATGAAGCCATCCGCACTCACCAGCAACCGCTGCCCCTTCTGATCACCCTCGGCAGTCCCCTCGGACTGGAGGCCGTCAACCGCCGACTCCAGCAGCCCCCAGCCTTCCCATCTTGTCTGACCCGCTGGGTCAACCTGGCCGACCGCGACGACATCGTCGCCGCCCGCCCCCACCTGACCGCTGTCTTCGACGTAAACCGCCCACCCACGGCCCGATTCGACAGCACCTACACCGTCGACAACGGAGCCCACCCCCATCGCCCCGGCTTCTACCTCACCAAGCCCACCACCGGCCAGGCCGTCGCCGACGCGATCAACCAAAGTGGGGCAGACGGACCATTGTGATCAACCGATGAGCGGAACAACAGTGCAGAGGTCAAAGGCAGGAACGCCACGGGCGGGTTCGGTCCGGGCGGGCCGACGCGGGCGAGCTGGGTTTGCAGGGGGCCGGGCAGGGCGCGGACATCGTCGGCGGCCAACACCGTGTACAGAGCGGGCGACCCGCCCGGACGGCCGAGTAGCCAGCGGCCCGCAGGTAGTCCTCCCAGCCACGCTCGGTGAGCACCTTGAGCGTGCTGCCGCCCAGCTGATGCTCGGCCACCACCGCGTGGCGGTTGGTCAGGTCGTTCAGGTGGTCCACGGTGTCCAGGTAGGCCATCAAGATCCCTCCGGCGGATCTGCGTCGTCGTTCGTGCAAGCAGCGAGGTAGTCCGTCCAGCTGTCCTGGGCGAACCGAGCCCACCTGTGGGCGCTGGTAGCGCTGACGCCGAAGAGGTCACTGATCACGATGGGTGGAAGGTCGGCCACGGCTTCGAGCATGGCGGTATTGCGGGCGCTGATGACTTCCAGGCCGTGTTCCCGCAGCTTGTTCACGATCCTCTGCGCCGTGATCGGACGGTGGGCGGGGGAGCCCGGAAGCAGGTAGGTGGGGCGACCGTCCTGTGGCGGCCGGAGCATAGAGCGGACCGTCGGTCGTGTGATCTGTTCCTCGATGAGTAGTGCCAGCTTGGGCGGCAGCAGGACGGGGTTCCGTTCGATGGTGAGGTAGGTGTCGTCCCCAGTGCGTTCGAACTTGTCGGTGGTCAGTTCGACCAGGCGAACGACGGGCAGGGCATAGAGCCCGACCAGCCCACCTGCGATGCGAACGTCGAGCGGCAGTTGGTCGTCATTCAGGCAGCGCTTCAGTTGTTCGTTCAGTGCGGTTTCGGTGATGAACCGGGTTGGGAGGCCAGCTCTCTCTGCCGTGATGGCCATCTTGTTGGTGAGTCGTCGGGACCTGGTCCATCGGATGAAGGATCCGATGGACCTTCGGCGTGTGGGGTGAGTGGTGAGCCAGAGGTCCAGGTCCTCCTGGCCGGCCGCGGCCAGGTCGAGTTGGTTCTCATCGAGCCAGTTCAGGAAGTCGATCGCGGCACGGATGTCCTTGCGATCGCTGGTGGCGGCGCCGACGGTGTATCGGCCGCGGGATGACCGGCGTCGTGCGTCGCGGATGATGTGCCACTCAGCGAACGGACGGATGATCTTCATCTGATGCTGTGGAAGGCGCGCCAGAACACCGGTAGACCACAGTTCCAGGCGGGCGAGATTCTCGTTTCGCTCCGGCAGGACGCCGGTCGCCACCAAGAGCTTTCGGAAGTGATGGGTCGTGTTGTAGTCCTGAGACAGAGCGTCCAGAGACGCGTGGGTGATCTCTGTGTTCTGAGACATGAGGTTCTCGAAGTGGTGGCCGGCGGTGCCGCGCCACCGTTCGGCGAAGGTTTCCGCGTAGCAGTTGTCGCAGCCGGGGCTGACCTTGGTACAGCCGTCAGGATTCCAGGTGCTGTCGGTCCATTCGATCGACGTGCTGTCAGCCACGACCGCCCCCGCCGTCCACGGGGTGGGTGTAGCGGATGGACTTGCCGAGGCTGCGGGCGTAGTCGATCTCACGGCTGGTGCTCTCACCGATGTAGCCGCCGGGGTTGACGATGAGGACTTCGTCGGCCAGGTCGATCTTTCGGCGGTGCAGTTCGTCCAGTTGCTGCTTGAGCCGGTCGGCCCGGTCCGGGTCCTCCCACAGCGGGTGCGGCTGCTTCATGTTGCAGCCGGGGGCGAGGACGATGCGGCCGGCGGCGGTCTCGTAGAGGTTGGCTTCGGCGAGTGCGTCCCAGTGCCGGGTCGACCCGCACAACGCGACGATCGGCGGGCGGGTGGTGGTGACGGTCTGGCGGGGCACAGCGGTCCTTCCGTAGGTGTGTGGCGGGGCGATAGGGCGGCCGTGCTCGGAGGCCTGCGGCCGCCCCGGGCTTCGCTAGGTGGTGGGCGTGCTCGCGTCGGCGGCGGCCGACTGGGCAGCTTTTGTCTCGAGTTCGGCGTGGCGCTGCTGGAGCTGGTCGATGGCCGCGTGATCGGTCAGGGCCGTGTTGATCAGGTCGCGCTGGTACTCCATGCCGGCGAAGACGCCGCGGTGGTAGCGGCACTGGTCCTGTGCTTCGGCGCAGGCCGGGCAGTCTTCCCAGTACAGCGGGTCGTACGGTGCGGTATCCGGTCCGGGGAGCTCCGAGGCCGTCCGGCGGGCTGCGGGGGAGTGGGGGCTGGTGGTGAACAGGTCCTCGTGCCAGGTGGCCGGCATCTCGCGGAGGAAGGCGGCCAGGGCGGCCGCGATCTGCGGGTAGTTGTCGTAGAGCGACGCCCAGATCCGCTTGGCCTCGGTGTCCGGGTCGGACTTCGGGGACAGTTCGTAGGCGTCGCGGGCGTAGGTCCGGATCTTCTCGCGGCGCTGCTCCCACGTGCTGGTGTCGATTCCGGCTTCCACTGCGGCGCCCAGGATCTGGGTGTCGTGGAGGGGCTCCGTGCTCATCAGCGAGGCGGCGAGGGCTTCGGCCGCGGCGGGGTCGCGGCGGGCGAGCGCGGCTACGGCCTGGTCGGTGAGGAAGGTCGTGCGCTGGATCCAGAAGTCGGCGTTGCTGTACGCCGTGGCCAACATGCGGGTACGCAGGCGGGTGAGTTGGGGTGGTGGTGCTGTTCGTCATGAAGAGGGTGCTCCTTCGAGGGTGAGCGCCTGAACCCCGCCCCCGAATCGGCGGCGGGTGTCAGTTGTCGGTGACGGTGAGCTCTGCTGGGTTGGGTGGGTTACTGGGCGAGGTGGTCGAGGGCGCGCTGTAGGAGCGGCTTGTGCGCGGCGTAGAGGGTGCGTCCGGCGGCGGTGATCGCGGCGTCGAGCTGGCCGAGCGAGCCGAAGGGGTACCAGTTGGCGTCGAGGGCGTCGTCGGCCGCGATCGCGGTCACGGTGGCGGGCAGTTGGTAGAGCGCGCTGGTGGATGCGACCCAGGCGTTATCCGAGTTGCGCCAGTCGTCCACGAGGTCCTGGCCGAGGATGATCGGGCGGTGGTCGGAGAGATCGACGCCGGTCTCTTCACGGAGCTCGCGGACGAGGGCTGCCGGGGCGGTCTCGCCGAGGTCGACCATGCCGCCCGGGATCGCCTCCACGTGAATGTCGTCCCGGGTGATCAGCAGTATCCGGCGCTCCTGGCCGCTGCCTGCGACGACGATCGGGTCGGCAGCCTGGTTCTCTCCCCAGCGGCCGAGGTTGCGGCCGGTTCGGCCGGTGCGGCCCTGCGGGTGCAGGGGCCAGCCCCGTTCGTCCAGTTCGAACGGCACCAGCGCGTCAGCCTGTCGCTGGGGCCAGTCCTGTACGTCGGTCGGAGCGGGAGCCCCCTCAGCCCAGCCGGGCACGCACCGGGCCAGAGCCGACGGCCGCAGCTCAGGCGGCGTGATGTCCGCGGGCGTGTACTCCGGCCAGCTCGCTGACCAGCAGCGCATTCCGGCGGGGATGGTCGCGGTGATCTCGCTCATGGTGGCTCTCCTGGTCTCGTGTTGGGGTCAGAAACAGGGCACTGGTGGCGTCGGCTGGAGCCGGTGGTGCTGCGGGGCGGCCGGAGTCGTGTCGACGGCCGCCCCGCAGGCCCCGGGGTGGTGCCGGAGAAGTGCCTGGTCGGTGGTTTTCAGTTGGTGAGGCGGATCGGCATGAGGAGGTAGCGCAATGCCTGGTCGTCGCTGCCGTGGCCACGCAGGACGGCGGGCTTCGTGCTGGTGGTGAAGTGGAAGTCGACGGATTCGGCGGTGAGGGCGTTCAGGCCGTCGAGGAGGAAGCTGGGGTTGAAGGCCACGGTGAGTTCGTCGCCGTCGAGGTTGGTGTCGACGTTGTCGACGGCTTGGGCTTCGTCGCTGGTGCCGGCCTCGAGGACGAGCGTGTTGTCGGCGGCGAAGGTGAGCCTGAGCGGGGATTCCTTGGTGGCGACCAGGGCGACGCGTTGGACGGCGTCCTTGAGCGCGGCGATCTCCACGGTGGCGGTGTGGTTGAACTCGCTGGGGAACAGGCTCTGGTACTTGGGCAGGTCGCCTTCCAGGCCGCGGAGCGTGGTGGTGCTGTGGTCGGTGCGCAGCGTGAACAGGCCGTTGGACCCGGAGGCGTCGGGGAGGGCGAGGTCGATGGTGGTGTCGTCGTCGGCGGCTTTGACGGCGTCGAGGAAGGGCTTTCCGGGCGCGAGCGCGGTGCGGTCGGCGGTGAGGTCGCAGTTCTTCCAGGCGATGGTGCGGAGGGCGAACCGGTAGCGGTCGGTGGCGGCCAGGGTGATGGTGCTGTCCTCTTGGTGGTGGCGGAGCTGGATGCCGGTGAGGACGGGCAGCGTGTCGTCCTTGCCGACTGCACAGGCGACTTGGGCGACAGCTTCGGCGAAGGCCGGGCCGGGCAGCGTGCCGGAGGTCGGGCCGGCCTCGGGCAGCGCCGGGTACTCCTCCAGGGGCAGGGTGGGCAGGGTGAAGCGTGCAGACCCGGCGCGCAGTACCAGGCGGGGGCCGGTGAGTTCGAGGTCAACGATGCCGCGGACGCGGGCGACGATGTCGGCCAGGAGCCGTCCGGAGATGACGGCGCGCCCGTCCTCGGTGACGGCGGCGGGGACGACGGTGTCGGCGGAGGTGTCGTAGTCGAAGCTGCTGACGCGCAGGGTGCCGGTGCCGGCGTGCAGGAGGAGCCCGGCGAGGACGGGGGCGGGCGGCCGGGCGGGGAGGCTGCGGGCGGCGTAGCTGACGGCGGCGGCGAGGTCGGCGTGGTCCACGGTGAACTTCACGAACGGGTCCTGTCTCGTCGGTGATCGGGTGGGCGGATCTGGCGGGGGCTGGCAGCCGGCCGCCGTGGTGGCGGCCGGGCCGGAGTGCGGGTGGGGCGGGTGCTATCCGGTGAGCCGCGTCGTGAGTGCCGGGTTGGCGGTCGTGATCTGGTCCAGGAGCAGGTGGCTGGGCTTCCACAGGCGCTGCGAGCCGGTGGCGTGGACCGGTTTCTGCAGGGGCTGCATGTTGCGGAGTTCCCAGTGGAAGCAGCCGGGCTCGGACCAGCGGGTGCATGTGCCGTCGTCTGCGTGGATGCGTGCGAGGTCGGCGACGGCGACGACGTGTCCGGGCACCGGCTCGTAGTCGTCGGGCAGTGCCTCGCGTACTGCTGGCAGGGCCAGGGCCCGCTTGTCGATGGTGAGGCCGCCGTGGATGAGGAGGGTGCCGCGCCAGTTGGTGGTCCACACGCGGTTCTCGATGCGCTTGGCGATCGCCTCGTTCACGAGGGCGATCAGGTCCGACCAGGGCGGTTGGATGGTGAGCGCGCGGATCGCGGTGAGTGCTGGTTCCGTGGGTGCGGCCTGGTGGCGGGAGCTGATGCCCTGCCCGAGCATTTCGAAGTTCAGGCGCTGCTGCTCGGCCGTGAGCGGCGCCGGCCGTTGGGGAGCGGTGAAGAGTGCGCCGGTGGGTTCGGCCTCGTGACGGGCCCGGGCGTAGAGGCGGGCGTCGTAGGCGTCCGCGATGGTGACGGTCACCGGGACTCCTCCGGCTGGTCCGACTTGAAGACGGGGGTGCGGCCGACAACGGTCAGCAGGATCTGGAGGGCGGCGCCGGGGTGGCTGTGCTCCTGGGTGGCGGGCAGGCCGCAGGAGAAGCAGTCGGCTTCCGCGCCGGCCCAGGCGACGTTGCAGGGTCCGCACAGGAAGCTGGGACCGCGACGGGGCAGGGGGCGGCGGCGTCCCAGGCCGATGGCGCGCATGGTGGCGGCCGCGGCCTGGCGGGCTTTGCGGGTGGGGGAGTGAGCGGGGCGGGGTCGAAACGGCATGATGAGGGTGCTCCTCTCGCCTGCGGGCGGGTTGGTGTGGCCCGGGACGGCCGGCTGGTTTCTCAGGCCGAAGGGCGGCCGTCCCGGGGTGGGTTCAGAAGGGCGGCTCGATGCTGGAGTGCGCGGGGTCGGCGTAGCTGCTGGCGCGGATCCGCAGGCGGTAGTCGCAGTCGACGGGTGCGCCGGGGGCGGTGTCGAGTTCGTCCAGCAGGACGATCAGGTGGTCTTCGTCGGCCAGTTCCACGGCGAGGTAGGTGCCGCAGGAGCAGGGGGCGATGAGGGTGAGGACGTGGGCCAGGTCGCCGTCCTCGCCGACGCCTTCCTCGCGGCGGGTGTAGTGGAGCCACCAGCCGCGCTGCCCGTCGGCGGAGCCGAGGTAGGTAACGGCGGAGGCCATCAGCTGCCGGTCCGGCACGGGCGGGTTCCCGGTCCAGGACATGGCCTGCACCACGGTGTCGAGGGTGTCGGGGAAGGTGCCGGTGAGCACGGCGTCGGCGTGGAGCACGGCCTGGAAGGCGTGTTCCTCGTCGCGCTCCTGCTCGCGCTGGGCCAGGTCGAAGGCCTGCACCCGCTGGTGCAGGGCGACGATCGGCACCGGACTGGTGCCTTCGTCGTGGTGCGGGTGGTCGTCCCGGTCCTGGCGGGCGGGGGCAAGTTGAAGAACGGTCACGTGGGTGGTTCTCCTCTCCGGGGGGCAGCGCAGGGCCGGGCGGGTCTGTCCGGTCCTCCGCACCGCCCCAGCCCGGCACGCGGGTTGGGGCGGCACGGGCGGCCGTCAGCTCAGGCGGCGCTGTCCATGCGGAGTTCGGCGAGTGCGATGCCGTACGTCGCGCAGGATCCGGAGCAGTAGTCGCGGGTGGGCTCGGTCGATCCGGTGACGTGGATGCGGACCCAGCCGCGCTGTTGGGGGGAGCGGCTGGCGGCCTCCTGGCCGCAGCTGTCGGTGGGGCAGGCGGCCCGTAGGGCGGTGTTCGCCTCCGGGCGGGAGGTGCCGGCGGTGTACTTCCCGCCGTTCCATTTGTGCTGCCCGGCGGCGTGGGGTGCGAGACCGGACTGCCGCGCCTCGGATTTGGCGGCTTCGTGCTCTCTCTTGGCCTGCAGGCAGCCGCACGCTTCGGTCGCGGGGACCTTCCGTCGGGTGTGCTGGCGGAAGCCGCGCATGCTGCCGTGCTCGATGCCTTCGTCCTTGCCGATGAGGCTCACGCGGCGCCTCCTTCCTGTGAGTCGTGCGGTTCGGAGGGGCGGGCGGGGTGCGTGGCGAGCCGGCCCTGGTGGTCGGCCAGGGCGAGGAATTCCAGGCCGAGGTCGGGGTCGGCCAGGACCACGCGCAGGATCGAGGCGAGGCCGTCGCGTTCGATCGAGTTGAGGCGGTCCCAGACGGCGTGCGCGTCGCGGTGGGCGCCGACGGCCTTGAGGTAGTCGGCCTCCGTGGTGACCGTGCGGTCGGCGCCGCACCGGCCGCATCGGAAGACCGCGTGGTCCAAGCCCTGTTCTGCCGTGTTGGGGGACGAGGCCCGGGTGGTGCTCATGTGCCGCTCCCGTCCTGCGAGTCGGGGTGGGAGGGGAGTTGGGCGAGCAGCAGACGCAGGGTCTGTGCCATCACCACGGCGGGTTCGGTGAGGTTGCCGCAGGACAGCCAGTGGGCGAGGTCGCGGTGCCCGGAGATGTCCGCGGTGTAGATCGCGGCCGGCGTGGTCCCGTCGCCGCCGTCGATCCACGCCTGGAGGGTGATGCGGCACGTCTCCGGGTCGGGGTCGGCGCCGACGGACCGGCCCGCGGCCGCGTTCGTGAGGATCGCGGCCGGAGCACCGGGGCCCATGGTCGGCTCCCACACGTCCCCGAGTCCCGCGCGCAGGGTGACGGCGAGGCGTTCGACCGGATCCAGGGGCGGTTCGATGGGGGTCGTGGTCATGGCCGCACCGCCTCCACGTATTGCGTCTGCAGGTCGGCGCGGCCCTCGGGGTCGTCGTCCTGGTCGGCTCCGGCCTCCCAGTCGGCGGCCTCGTGGTCGGTCTCGCTCTCGTAGCCGCAGCCTTCGCAGACCAGACCGTCGCAGATCTTGTGCTGGCCCTCGTAGGCGCGCAGGAGGTCGGTGGCGCTGTAGGCGGGCAGCCAGGCCGGGCCGCCGCACCGCTCGTCTTCGCCGTCGGCGTCGGCGTCGGTTGGGCAGGGCACCAGGACGTCGAAGCCGTAGTTGCCCTCGCCGTCGGCGTCGCGCCGGAAGGCCAGGGTGCGGTAGTCGCCGGCGACTTCCAGGACGACGACGCGGTCTTCGCCGGTGACGAGGCCGGAGCCGTCTTTCCAGGTGGCCAGGTGGGCGATCTCGGGGCCGAAGAAGCGGCGCAGGAGGCGTTCGTCGTCGCCGAGGCTGTCGCTGCCGTCCAGGCCGAGTTCTCGCCTGCGGGTGTCGCTGACGCGACGCAGCAGCACGCCGAGCCGGTTCAGGCGCTGGAGACTGGGGGCGAATTCGGCGTAGTCGAAGCCTTCCTGTCGCAGGCGGGCGGGGGACGCGGTGGAGATCATCGCCTGGTGCTGGGCGCGGATGGCGTCCTCGGGAACGTGACGGTCGCCGGTGCGGGCGGCGTTGCGTGCCAGGCACACCTCCAGCGGCGTGGGCACGATCACGGCGGCGGTGGGAAACCCGTAGCGGCGGGCCGTGGCCAGGAGCGTGGCGCGGTCGTCGGAGTTGGTGGAGGTGGCGTCGATGACAGAGGTCAGCCCGCGGCGCAGGCGGGCCTCGAGGACGCGGAGGAGGGCGAAGACGGCGTCGCCGGTGGCGGACTGGTCGCCGGCGGAGTCCGAGACCAGGGCCCTGTAGTGGTCGAGGCTGAGGACCTGGGTGGGCTCCCAGGTGCTGGCCAGGCTGGACTTGCCCGAGCCGGCCGGGCCGATGAGGACGACGACGCACGGGTCGGGGAAGTCGAGGTCGAGGTAGTTCATGGGCGGGCCCCCTGCAGGAACGAGGCGCTGGGTGGGCGCGGGACGGTCGGCGGGGCTCACTCGGAGGCCGCGATGGCGGCCGCGACGGTTTCCACGGCGTGGTGGAACGCCTGGTCCAGGGCGTACGCGCCGCCCATCGGGCCGCCCAGGGTGTAGAGGTTGCCCTTGCCGGTGGCGTCCGCGACCGCCTTGAGGTGGATGCGCCGGTCGGCCCACCAGTGGGTGCCGGCGGACAGGGCGAGCGCCGCGGCGACCCGGCCGGGCTTCAGGCGCAGACCGAGGACGCGGGAGCCGGCGTACAAAACGGCGGCCTGGGTGGCGGTGTAGGTGGCCACGTGTGCGGTGCAGGCGAGGCGGCCGGCCCGGCTGGACTGGCCGTCGTTCTCGTCGTGCTGGCCCTTGGTGACGGCCTGGTGGTCGGACTGGAACCAGTGGTCGCCCAGATCCGCGGCCATGCGCAGCAGAGCGTAAGCGGCGGCGAAACGGGTGGCTCGGGTGCTGTGATCGGTCATGCTGGAGGTGCTCCTCATCTGACTGGTTGGGTGCGGGAGAAGCCGGGGGCGGCCGTGAGCGTTCTGGTCGGATGCGGCGGCCGCCCCCGGGCAGTTACTTCGTGGTGGGCGCGTGCGGGTCGGGGACGCTGGCGCAGTCGTCGTCGTGCTGGTGCGGTACGCGGCCCCCGGTGCGGCGCAGGTCGGTGAGGATCTCCAGCAGGTCTTCCTCGTTCTCCAGCTGGAAGTCGATGTAGCCGGAGCCGCAGGAGCAGGGCGCGATCAGGGTGAGGACGCCGCGGGCATCGTCGTCCTCGCTGATGTGGAGGGTGTGGTGCAGCCACAGGCCGCCCTCCAGCCAGGCGACCGCGCTCGCCTCCAGCCGGTTGTCCTTCACGGCGATCTGGCCGGTCCAGTCGTCGTCGCCGTCCAGGACCTGACCGATGGTCGCGCCGTACTGGTTGTAGACGTGGTGGGCGGCGGCGGTTTCGGCGTCGTCGCGCTGCTCGGCCTCGGTGTAGGTGTCGAGTTCGCTGACCATCGCGAACAGGCGGGCCAGCGGGGAGGCGTCGTCCAGCGCTGGAACGACGGCCGCTTCGAGGATGTCGGTCACAAGGTCTCCTGGGTGTGTCCGGGGAACGGGCCGGCTGCCCGGTCCTCCGCGCCGCCCCAGCCCTGCGGCGGGTTGGGGCGGCACAGGGATCCGTCAGAACGCGGGATCGCCTCGGTGATCCGAGGACGTGCCGGTCTCAGGCCGCAGGCTCGGTGACTGCCGTGGAGGCCGAGTCGGTCTC
This sequence comes from Streptomyces sp. NPDC001858, assembly GCF_053594615.1. Lineage (NCBI taxonomy): Bacteria > Bacillati > Actinomycetota > Actinomycetes > Kitasatosporales > Streptomycetaceae > Streptomyces > Streptomyces sp. NPDC001858. The sequence goes on along the minus strand of NZ_JBSFEV010000040.1, from coordinate 40,684 downwards.
GGTCTGCTGCGCGTCCACGCCCGCCTCCAGGTCCTGGTCGGCGGCGCTGCCGGGCTCGAGGCGGACCCTGAGCTGGTGCAGGCGCTCGTCGATGAGGTCGACGGCCTCCTTGTACGAGACGTCGACGATGTCGTGAGCGGCCGCCTGCCTCTGGATGGCCTCGCCGGTGACGCTCGCGCACGTCAGGTTGTCCTCGGGCTGTTCGGCGAGGGCCGCATCGACGATGCGGGCGAGCCGCTCGGCACGCTCGGCTGCCGGAACGGGCATCGTGTGGCGGGAGTCCAGCAGTTCCAGCAGGTGGGCCGGTCCGGTCAGGACCGTGGTGCCCTCGCCGGTCTCCAGGCTGTACTGCTCCGTCCAGCCCACTGACCGTTTGATGCCGAGATTGCGGTGGTCGGGCTGGTAGCGCAGGTACAGGCCGGGGGCCAGGTAGTAGGTGGCGGTGCCGTCCTCGTAGCCGTGCCACAGCGCGTCGCTCGGTGCGGGGGTGCGCAGGTCGCTCCAGTACCAGCGGGACTTGGCCTTGTGTGCGGCGTCGGTGGCGGCCTGTGCCGCGATCCGGGGCCGGGCCTGGTCGTAGCTCGTGGCCGGGGCTTGGGGGGCGGTGCCGTTCAGGGTGCTGCGCCAGGTGCCGGTGGCGGTGTTCAGCAGGCTGTCGGTGACGATCGCGGCCGCCAGGCCGGCGGCGACACCGGCGGCGAGGCGGCTGGCGAAGCCGTGCCGGTCGGTGGTGTGGGCGTGTGCGATGCGCCCGACCGTGGCGCCGACGACCACGCCGCCGACCACGCCCATGCTGTCGAGCAGGTTCGCGCCGAAGGTGCGCGCGGTGGAGGTGGAGAGGTTCACGAACACTCCTTGCAGGGTTGGGGGCCGGGGCTTGTCCGGTCCTCCGCACCGCCCCAGCCCTGTGGGCGGGTTGGGGCGGCACAGGGGGCCGTCAGGCTCAGGCGCTCGCGAGGGCGAGGGCGTTCGTGTCGAGACCGGCACCGAGCAAGATCGCGCGGATGCTCTTCTCGTAGTCGCCTCGGCAGATGCGGTCGTGCAGCAGCTGACCGGCCGCGAGGCACCGGGCGCGGCGGCTGATCGCGGCGACGGCGTCCTCGGCGGCACCACCGGCGATCGCGGCCTGCTCGGCGGCGGCCGAGGCGAGTTCCTGCGCCACCTCCTTGGCCGCCTCCCGCCGCGAGGAATCCGCCTTGTTGCGCACCCAGCAGCACACCGCGTGCGTGTCGCTCAGGCGCTCGTTCCAGGCGTCATAGCGCTGGCGGGTCGAGTCGGGGTCGCTCTGCCACTCTTCGGCCCACTGCCGGGCCAGGTCGGGGAGCTGGCGGTCGATGAGGTCGAAGACCTGCGGGCCGCGGTACCCGAAGGCCCTCCAGATCTCGGTCTCCTCTACGACCTTCAACTGGTGGCACAGGACCCAGTACGGGTAGTGCCTGCCGCCCCAGTTACCCGTCTCCCCGAGCGGTCCGACGATCCATAGCCGGACCGGCCACTGGAGGGGCCACTCGCCGCGGCGCTCGAGGACCTCACCGATGCCGCGCTGGGTGTAGGTGCGGAAGTAGGAGAACGCGCTCACGTCGTACCACTTCTTGCCGGGGTTGGGGTGGTCGACGACCTGGCCCACGTGCTCGGCGAGGTTGACGGTCGCGTACTCGTTGCTGGGCCCGGCGGTGGGCGGGACGGTGCCGTCGGGCATGGTCACCATGTAGTGGACAGGCGTCTTGGTCACGGATGGCCTCCAAGAGGGTGTCTGCGGTGTGGGGCCGGGCTGTCCCGGTCCTCCGCAACGCCCCACCCGCGTCGGCGGGTTGGGGCGGCACGGGGAACCGTCAGGCTGCGGCGCGTTCGACGACGGGGCGGTGCAGGTCGCGGTGGTGGAGGGCGACCTGGTGGCCGCGGCGGCGCAGACGCCGGGCCAGCAGGTAGGCCGTGACACCGGCGCGGTGCCTGCCTCCCGCGCAGCCGACCGCGATGTGCAGCGGGTACTGTCCGGCACTGGGGCCGCGGGCGTAGGCCTGAGCCAGGGCGACGGTGGCGGCGAGCAGCTGCTCGATGCCGGGGGTGCGCTTCACGGCCCGGATGACCTTGCGGTGGCGGGCGGTCAGGGTGCGCAGGCTCGGGTCGAAGTGCGGGTCTCGGAAGTGCTGGCGCAGGTCGAGGACGATGTGCGCGCCGGCGGGCCGAGGGCCGTGCAAGTGCCCGAACGAGGTGATGCGGATGTCCATGGGGGTGGCCTCCGGGCTCAGGACGGGCCGGTGGCCCACGGGTCGTCGACGTCGCTGCCGGACGGGCGGGCGGCTGCGGGGGACGGCTGCCCAGCCGCTTCCTCGTCGTTCTCGTCGTCCTCTTCGCTGTAGCCGTCGGCGGCCTCACAGCCCAGGGAGCAGTACGACCCGGCGTGAAAGAAGGGGGCGCCGCACAGAGCGCATTCCTTCTCCTCGCCGTCGCAGTTCTTCGACCAGTCGATGACGATGCTGGGGTCGATGCAGGCGGGGCAACGGCCGTCGGCCTGGTCCCATACGCCGCCGATGCAGCCGTCAGCACAGTTGCTACGGAAGGTGCAGCCGCACTCCCGGCACATGATCTTCGGAGCGGGGGAGGGTTCGGCCGGCATGGCGGCGGTGAGGGTGTCCCACAGGAGGGTGCTGGGGCCGAACCGCGGGTCGGCGAGGGTGATCTGAAGAGCGGAAGCGACGGCGTCCACGGCGTACGGGAGCTTCGGCCACATCGCCTTCAATTCCGGGAGGCCGAGGGCCTGGCCGAAGAGGTTGTCGGCGCCGTCGCCTGTGGTGATGGCGATCCCGGTGCCGGGCCCGTCGTAGAAGTAGAAGGCGTCGTACCGGTCGTTGAGGACAATCTCGAGTCCGGCCTCTTCTGCGGCGTCGACCAGGCGGCGGATGAGGGCCGGGTCGGTGGCGAAGCCCTGCACCGCGGCGCGCTGCTGCAGCCGCCCGTCGACGAAGCCGGCCTGCGCGGCTGGGATGAGGAATCCGGCGCGGTTGGCAGTGGCCAGGGCCGTGGTGTGCTCTGCGAGGGCGGGGTGGGGGCGGTGGTTCGCGCGGTGGCCGGGGAGGCTGCGCACGGTGCCCTCCCACCAGGCGGCGGTGACCTTGCCGAGGTCGGTCAGGGTGCGGGTGGCCTGCCATCGGGCACGGTCGGCGCGGCTCATCCATAAGCGCCTCATACGGTTCCCCCAAGGGGTGGTGGTCCGAAGTGGTGACCCGGCCCGGGCACGATCACGGGCGCGCCCGGGCGGGGCGGTGCTGGCCGGTCGGCCACCGTCGGCCCCGGCTCACCGCCAAGCGCGGTGAGCCGGGGCCGGCAGAAGCGGGCCGGGTCAGATCTTGTGGACGCTGCCGTTGTGGGTGCTGGTGCGGACGTCCAGGTCCTGGCGGCCGCGCACACCGCGCAGGGTGATCGAGCCGTTGTGGGTGCGGGCCACGATCCCGCCGGTGGCACGGGGGGTGGCGGCAAGGTTCACGGTGCCGTTGTGCGTGGTCACGCTGGCGTCGCTGCCGCTGTAGCTGCCGATCATGGTGTGGCCGTTGTGGGAGTCGATGTCGACCGACTCCTGGATGGCCTCGAAGGTGTAGTTGCCGTTGTGGCCGTCGATCTTCGCCCGGCCGACAACTCCGGCACGGACGTGCCCGTTGTGCGTGTCCATGCGCAAGGCGGCCAGCGGACCGTCGACCTCGAGGTGGGCGTTGTGCGACTTCACCTTGACGCCGGACCCGGCCGGGAGGGTGACGAGGACCTCGATCGGGCTGGATGCGACGCCGCCGGAGACACCGCCGATGGTCATGTTGCCGTTGCCGTCGATCGTGACGCCGGTGACGGAGCCGTACACGCCGCCAACACTCTGATAGATCCGCGCGCCGCGGCCGGTGTTGATGATCTGAGTGACGCCGCCCACGCCCTCGAGCTCCGGGACGCGGACGGTGAGCCGGTCGCCGTCGAGGGAGACGGTGCTGCGTCGCACGGCGTCCGCGGCGGGACCGGTCTCGTCGTCGGTGCGCACCCTCGCGCTGGGGGCCGTGGCGGTCGGGTCGACGGTCACCTTGACCGTGCCGGACGGGCAGGTGACGTCGGCGAGGTACGGCCGCCCGGCGGGCGCCTCCTGCCGGTTCTGCTCGTCGGCAGGCTTTGTGGTCGCCACGCCGGTCTCGCGCTTGAGCAGGGTGACGAGCTCGGCCGCGGCCGCGGCGGGCACCGCGTGCTCGCGCACCAGATGGGCGGCGGGGTCCTGGCCGGCGGTGATGGCGCGCTGGTAGGTGGCGCGGAAGCCCGGCAGCCGCTTGTTGAACATCGCCTGGATGAGCTCCTGCGCCCACGATTCGCCCTGCGCAACCATCTGCGTGACGGCCTGCTGGAACTCCTCCTGCGCCTGATCCTTGGGCATGGCGGACGCGATGGTGATGAACAGGTTGGTCGCCATGGCGGCCGTGGGCTCGCTGACGCCGTACTCGGCCGTGAAGTCGCGGATGAGTTCGTCACGGTCGGCGCCGGTGAGGCTGGCGAGCTGGTCCTTGCTGAACACGGGTTCTCCCCCCGGTTGGATGTTTTGGGTGTGGTCGTCGCGCAGAGCGCTCAGGCGGCCTTCGGGGAGGCCGGCGGGATGTAGGAGCTGGGGTGGGCGGGGGTGCCGTCGTGGCACTCCAGGCAGATGCCGAGCGAGGTCCTCAGGCAGCCGTAAAAGCGACGGCGACACTCGGGGCAGGTCTGGCGGGCGGCCATGGCCTTGTCGAGCGCGTACTCCTGGGCGAGCGTCATCGGCCGGACCGGCCTCGCCTTGGCGATCTCGTAGAGGTAGCCGTTCTTCGGACCGCGGGTCTCGACTTCGGCGACCACTTCCAGTCCGCCGTTGCTGAGGCCCATGGCGCGCAACTGCCGTTTGGTGGCGAGGCCTTCGGGGGCCTGGTTGCGCTTGTAGACCGGGATGGTCGCCTGGGGCTCGGCAGGGGCGTACGGGTCGGCGTCGACCAGGTCGTCGTTCTCTTGCGGGTCGAAGTCGCCTGCACGCACGGGTTGTCTCCCTTCGCCCGGATTACCGATCCGCCGTTGCGATACAAAGTAGCGATACAGAGAAGCGATGCGCAACCGTGTAGCGATACCCTGTTGCGCATGGATGTTGAGCAGGCACTGGATCAGGCCACTCGGAAGTACAGAGAAACCGAGGAAGCCCACGACGAGGCGCGAAAGGCCGCCGTCGCAGCCGTCGTTGCGGCGCTGAAGGGCGGGATGCGGCCGACCGACGTGACGGAGCGATCTCCGTTCACGGCGGCGTACGTGCGGCGGATCGCCCGCGAGAACGGCATTGAGCCCGCGAAGCCTGGTCCCAAGAGCAGCAAGTAGAGGAGGGGCAATGGCTGCTGACCCCACCGCTCGGACCGCGTTATACCGGGCTTTCAGTGAGAGCGATGAGCTTCTGTACGTGGGAATCTCGAGTGAGCCCTACGACCGCTTCCGCACCCACCACCGGGAGAAGGACTGGTGGGAGGAGGACGTCGCCAAACTGACCCTGGAGTGGTTTCCGGACCGGCCACGTGCCGAGAAGGCCGAGTACGAAGCCCTGCACGCTGAGCTGCCTCTGCGCAACGAGCGCCGTTCGTACACCTCGAAGTTCGCCGGCGAACGACCGTTGGCCCCCGTCACCGACGACATGGATGTTGCGAGCGCCCGCGGGGTGGCCGAATTCCTCGGCGTCTCGCCCCAGCGCATCACCACGCTGAGCAAGCGGCGGGACTTCCCTCCACGTCTCGATCGCCCTGGTCCCGCATCCTGGGACCTCAACGCAGTCAAGCTGTAGGCCGCGACCTGGGATCGCGTGCCCAAGTGGAAGCGCGACAGGGAGGCACGCTCGATGTAGGGCGGGCCAACAACCGCTGCGCCGCACGGACGTTCCGTGCGGCGCAGCGGTGTTTCTGATGGTCCTGGCCGTTCTCCGCCCGGTCCGCGCGCGGGGCGCGGGCCGGACAGGCAGCGGTCAGGGTCAGTTCAGCGACGGCGGCTGCGGGTCGTACGGCTGGTAGGAGGACTTCGGCTCCGGGTGGTGGCAGTGGATCTCGGCACGGACCTCGGGGGCGGGCGGTGTCTGGTTGTGCACGTCGACCTCGATGAAGGCGGCCGGGGAGAGGCTGATGCCGCGCAGCGCCAGGACGGACAGGGCCGCCCAGGCCAGGACCGCGATGCCGGCGGCTACCTCGCGGCCGGGGCCGGGGGTGCCGATCCACACCATGGCGACGGTGACCGCGCCCCACACAGTCCAGGTGAGGCGGGCTCCGCCGTTGCGGAGGTAGCCAAGGAGGAACGCGACGACGCCGACCGCCTGCCAGACGCTGTAGGCGGTGGTGGCGTCGACGGGCAGCGCCTGCGTGCGCGTGGCGAGGTAGGACCGGACCGGCTGGTCGATGGTGGCGAGCAGACCGGTGTGGTCGTCGCCGGTCGGGGTGGACCACGGCAGGGCCCGCGCCGCGCCGATCACCGTGGCCCCGATGCCGTACAGCGAGAAGAACGCGGCCGCGGCGACGGCGAGGACGATGACGGTCTTGATCCATCCAGCCATGAGCCGCCAGCCGTGGGTGGGGGCCATCCGGATGTCGTGGCGGCGGCGGCCGAGCCAGCCGTGTTCGCTGCTGAACTGCTTCCACCAGCCGTAGGCCCGGGCCTGGGGGGTGGGCTCCTGCTTGCGGTCGGCGCGGGAGTGGGGGAACGGGGTGACGCTCATGGTGGTGTCGCCTCTCGTGGTCAGCGGGACGGGCTTGAGCTGGCGCTGGGGTCGGCGGGCGCGGTGTGCGCCGGCCAGGGCGGGTCGGTTTTGGTCGCGGCGTCGCTGCTGTGGGTGCCGATGCAGAAGCCGCCGATCAGGCCGAGGACGAGGAAGACCTTGTGCCGGTCGGCCTTCCACCAGGAGGGCGGGGCGGGCTCGGTGAGGACACCTATGACGGCGGGCGCTTTCGCCAAAGCGACTGCTCTCCTTGTGGGTTGTCCGTGGGCACGGCTGCGCGGGACGAGGTGTTGGGGAGGCCGGTCGGCCTGTCCGGCCCCCGGAGCCGCCGCGAGAGGCGGGGCGCCGGAGGCCGGGCGGGCAGGCCGGGTCAGGGCGCTGGCGCGGGAGTGGGAGCGGCGGCGCAGTCGCGGCACAGGTACTGCCGTTTGGGGCTCAGCGGGTCGGTGAGGACGCTCGTGCCGATGGGGGTGAGGGCGTCGCAGCCGTCGCAGCGGGGGCCGAGCAGCTCGCGCAGTTGGTCCAGTTGCTGGGCGAGCTGGGCGCGTTCGCCGGGCAGCATGTCGCCGACGATGCGGCGGGCGCCCGGCTGGTCCTCGTTCATGACGGCGTACAGGGCGGCGGTCTCGGTGAAGGCGGTGACGGCGGGATGGTTCATGCGCCGCTGCCGACGGCGATGGTCGGGACGGCACCGACGGGCCAGCAGGGTCCGGCGCACGGGGTGCGGTCGGGCAGGTGGTGGGGGTGGAGGATCGGAGCTCCGCTGGCGGCGTGCATGCCGCGGTAGCGCCACACGACGCCGGGGCGGCGGCCGTCGTCGATGGCGGGCACGTAGTCGGCGTCCAGGTCGAAGGTGCGGCCGGTGGCCGGGTCGGTCCACATGCCGGGCTGGTCGGTGACTTGGCTGAGCAGGCCGCTGCCGGGGTCGGTGTAGCGGTTGACGAGGGCGTCCAGCTGCGCGCGGATCTTGTCGGCGTTGGCGCGGATCCAGTCGGGGACCAGGTGCTCCTGGCTGCGGGGCGCGTAGTGGGCGGTGCTGTCCTGGGGGTCGGCCTCGAGGGCCTGGTCCAGGTGGGCCATGGCCGCGACCAGCTCGGTGACGACGGGCGCTTCGATGCGGACGACTCTGGCGGCGTGCTGGCAGTACCGGATCTCGGTGGGGCTGAGGGGGGCGGTGGTCAACGAAGGCTCCTTGCAGGCGGGTTGGTGTGGGCCGGGCGGCCTGTCCGGTCCTCGCCCTGTGCTGCCGCGCGGGGCGGCGGGGGCGAGAGCCGGGCGGGCGGTCCGGGTCACGGCGGGGACGGGGTAGCGCTGTCGGCGGGCGCGGTGTGCGCGGGCGGCGTGCTGGTGGCGGCCGGGGCGTCGGTGCTGTTCTGGCCGAGCAGGAAGCCGACGATCAACGCGAGGACGGCGAGGACCTTGTGGCGGTTGGTCTGCCACCAGCCGGGCTGGGGCGCGGGCTGGAGGGTGAGGACGGGTCCGGGCTGCTGCTTGGGCATGGCGGATCGCTCCTTGGCGAGGCAGAAGGGAGGGAGGCGCGGGCAGGCCGGTCGGCCTGGCCGGTCCTCGGGGCCGCCGTGCGGCGGGCCGAGGACCAGGCAGGTCGGCAGGACAGGGGGGTGGGGTTACTGCTTGTTGCGGTTGCCGTCGCCCCACTGGATGTTCACGTCGCCGCCGCGGCCGATGAGCCGGTTGCCGCCGGTGTCGATCTGCGGGGCGAAGACGACGGTCGACGGCTCGCTGCCGGTGCCGTGGTCGCTGCGGGTGTGGCCTGCGGCCTTGGCGAACAGGGAGCGGGCGACGGCCCCGCCGCCGAACAGGATGACGGCGAGCACCAGGGCGACCTTCCAGAGCATGTCGAGCACGTCCACGAGGCCTCCCAGGGCGGGTGCGGCGATACGGAGGGCGACGGCGCCTCCGAGGGCGAGAGCGGTGATGCTTCCGGCGACCATGCCGATCGCCTTCGCCCAGGAGGGCATCGGCTCGCGCTGCGTGGCGACGGGGACCGGGTCCAGGCGGTGCTCCACGGGGCGGCCCCAGGCGATGCGGCCGTCGGGGAGCTGGACCTGGACGGAGCCGGGCACCGGCACCTGGTACAGGGTCAGGGCCGGGGCGGGGGCCTGCTGTACGACGACCTGGTGGTGCTGGGGGGCGGGCTGCCAGATCGCGGTGGGCACGGCGGGGGAGTAGGGGCCGACTTCCTGGTCGACCAGGTGCTGCTCGGTGTTCATCGGGCGCTCCAGGGGAGTCGGATACGGCCGGGGCCGGCCCCTCGGGGGAGAAGGGACCGGCCTCGGTGGTGGGGCGGGGTGGTGGCTGCAGGTCGTCGGGTCAGGCGGCGGCCATGTAGCCGTCGGCGTGCTCCTTGTGGATCCAGGCGCCGTGGCCGATGTTGACGACCGGCACCGTCGGGTCGTCCTTCATCCGCTTCAGCGCGGTGCGCACCTGCGGGCCGGTCATCTGCAGGGACCTGGCGATGATCGCCGGGGGTGCGGGCTTGCCGTGTTTGTGGAGGAAGGCGACGATCTTCCGCGTGGTGTCGGACTTCGCCGCATCGGGCTGCACGGCGTCGGGCGCCTTCTCCATGGACGGCGCGGGGACGGCCGTCCTCCCCGGCTTCTTCGCCGGGGCCGGCGCCGTGTCGGTGAACCGGTCCGGGTCGTAGGTGTACTGCTCGCCCGCGTTGCGCAGGGCGAGCATCAGGGCGTGCTCTTCGAGGATGTGCCGGAGGATCGGCAGGGCGTCGATGCTGTCCTGCTCGATGCCGGTCGTTTCGCCCTCGTGGGCCAGGCCGAAGGGGTCTTCGACGTACGGGGCGCGCCACATCGCGGCCCGGTTGTCGGGTCCGGCGAGGTAGCCGAGGCCGCCGGTGGTGGTGCCGTCGTTGAACTCCTTCGGGATGGCGCCCGGGTCGACCCCGGCCAGGGCGCTGCCTGCGGCCCGCTTGCCGGTCGCGGACGAACCGGAGCGCAGGACGGCGTTGTTGCCGCCCTGCAGCAGGTCGCGGATCAGGGTTTCGCCGCCGAGCTCGCTCGCGTTCGGCGACTGGTTGGCGAGGCGGAACTTGATGCCGACCTTCCGGGCTTCCTTCGCGAGGTCCCCGATGATCTTTACGGCTTCCTCGCCGTGCTCGGGGTCGTTGAGCAGGTCGTGCGCCTCGTCGAGGGTGATGGACACCAGCGGGTCAGGCTCGCCCGGCACGAAGAAGGCTCGGCCGACGCGGGTGCGGCCCTTGTCGTCGACCCACTTCATGCGGTTGTAGCGCTGGCCGCGTTCCTTCATCAGGGCGTGGATGGCGCGCAGGACGACGATGCCGAACGCGTTGCCGGGGGCGAACACGGCCACGCCGTCGGGCCAGTCCGGCAGGGACAGGCCGGACTGCGGGTCGATGACGATCGAGCAGACCAGGGGGCTGCGCCGTTCGATGCCGAGCAGCCCGTCCAGCAGGCGGGACTTGCCGGAGCCGGTGGTGCCGGTCACGAAGGAGTGCACGGCGCCGGAGCCCGGCAGGAAGAACCGGTAGTGGGCCTGCTCGCCGTCGTAGTAGATGCCGATCGGGGCGAGTCCGGTCTCCGGGTCCAGCACGTGCTGGGGGCCGAACAGGGTGCCCTTCTTCAGCGGGTTCTCGGTGAACACGCTGATGCGGCCGCGGCGGGGGCCGAGCGGCTCCATCGTGATCAGGTCGAGGTCGTCGATGTCGAGGGAGGAGGCGGTCTCCACCAGCCGCAGCTCGAACTTCTTGCCGCGGGGGACGAGGACCTCCGCCGACCAGCCGCCCTTGGGCAGGGCGACCGGCGAGACGAGCTTGCTCTTGGGGTACGGGCCGTCGGAGACAGAGGCGTACTCCATCCAGTCCAGCATCTGCCGGGTGAGCCCCGGGGTCTTCGCCGCCGGGCGCCGTCCCCAGCGCTGCCAGGTCCAGGCTCCGTAGCCGAACGACCAGACCAGCGAGAAACCCCACCAGGGGTTGTCACCCCACTCGGGCCCGCCCACGCTCGCCATCGTGGTAAGCAGGGCAGAGCCGGTCAGGGGCATGGACAGGCCGATGTAGCGGTCGTGTTCGGCGGGCAGGGTGCGGGCGGGCCGCCACACGCCCTTCCACTTGACCAGGCCGGGCGCCCAGCCCCAGGCCCCGGCGGCCGCGGCCCCGGCGAACCCGAGGGTGAGAGCGGTCTTCCAGCCGTCGGGCGTGGCGGACAGCAGTTCGCCGGCCGGGCCCATGCTGGCGGCGGTGGCGGCGAGGGTGAGGCGGCCGCGGTTGTCGAGCGCCCACTCCGAGAGGGTGCGGGACTGCTTCTTGCCGGTCGCCGCCTGGGCCAGGTTCTCGTTGTTCTGCGCAGCGACAAAGGAGGCGAAGTCGACAACGCCTTTCAGGTACTGGGGGCTGTGTTCCTTCGGGGCACGCACGGCGGTATTCCCTTCATGCTCGGGGCGTTGGAGGACGGGGTCGGGAGCCCGGTGCTCCCCACCGCCTCCGAACCGAGCCCGGCTGGGGCGCGGGTCGGGGGCGCCTGGGCAACACAGGGGCCGGGCCCGCCAGTTGGCGGGCCCGGGGGCTGGCAGGGTGCGGGTGGGTTGCCTAGTCGGCGTTGTAGAAGGTGTTCTGCGCCATCGGGACGTCGGCGTCGTCGACGGCGTCCTGGATGCGGCCGTGGTGGCGGTGCGCGGTGCGCGCGGCGACCTCGGCCTGGTTGACGGAGATGTCGGTGGCGTTCTTGTACGCGTCGGCGGCGGTCTTCTGCCCGGTGATCAGGTCACCGAGCATGTTCATGTTGCCGACGGTGTAGTTGTCGACCTTGAGCGCCTTCAGCTCCTCGGCGACGCCGTTCATCCGCTCGGCCATCTCGCCGGACCAGGCGGCGAGGTTGTCGACGTCCTCCTGGCGGGATTCGACTTCCGCACGGATCGTGTTGAGCGCGTTGAGGAGGGCGCTGTGGTTGACGACGTCGCCGATCTTCGTGATCGCCATAGGTCGGGTTCCTTCCTGTTCGGGGTGTTCATCGGAGGCGACGTCCTCGATGACGCCGCTGAAGTCCTCGGGGGCGTCGATGTCGTCGTCCGGGTCGATCAGCCCGTAGCCGGGATCGTCGGGGGAGCCGAGGGTGACGATGTCTTCCTCCGCCCACCGGCCGCGGTCGCTCTCGAACTCGTAGTCGGCGTCGAACCACGGCAGCCAGTCGCCGGAGTGGCGGGGGGCGTAGATGACGGTGGTGCCGATCCGCGTGTAGTGGACGTTGACCTGGCGGGAGATGCCGTCTTCCTCCCACGTCCACACGTACGGTTCGACCCGCCGGGGCTCGCTCACCGGTCGTAGTAGCCGGCCTGGGCGGCCTGCTCGATCGGGGAGGACTGGACGGCCTCGGCTATGCCGCCGTGGGACTTGTAGGCGGCGGCCGCGGCGGCGACGGCGAAGTCGCCGGCGTCCTTGGCGGCGGCGCCGTACGTCGCGGCGGCCCGGGACTGGGTGTGGATGGACTCGCGCAGCGTGTCGACCTCCGCGCGGGTCTTGTCGTCGACCTCGAGGGCGGCCATCTCCGCCTCGATCTGGTCCAGCCGGTCGGACAGGGCCTTGTCGTCGGCGGCGATCGCGAGGGCCTCCTCCGAGCGCATCTCGCACATCGCCTTCGTCAGGGTCAGCGCGTTCATCAGCCCGTCCAGGGTGCGGATCTCGGGGATGACGGTGGCGGGTGAGGACATGAGGTCTCCGTTCTGTGCGGGGTCGGGCACCACCGCCAGGTGGCGGCGCCCTGCGGGGGATTCGGGGTCGGCGGGCTTCGCCTCGGAGGTCTTGGCTTCGGCAGCGCGGGCCCGTTCCTCGGCCGCTTCCTCGCGCTCCTTGGCCTCGCGGGCTTCCTTCTGCGCGGCAAGGACCTTGTCCGGCGCAGCGCGGTCGCGGGCCTCCTCGGCTTCCTTCTTCGCCGCGTCGCGATCGGCTTCGGCCTGGTCGGCCCGCGCCTTCTCGCGCTCGGCCCGCTCGCGCTCGAGTTCGGCCTCGGTCTTCGGCCGTGCCGTGTCGTCGGGATCGGTGTCGGCCGGTGCCGGGGCGGTTTTCGGGTCCGGCTTGGCCTTGGCCTCCTCCGTCCCGTCCTTCGCGTCCGGGTCGTCGGTCTTCGGCGGGTCGGTGGGCATCGGCGGGTAGGGCGGCGGGGGCCCGGCCTTGGCCGCGGCTTCCTCCGCCTTCTTCTTCGCCTCGGTCTCTTCCTTCTTCTTCCGCCGCGCTTCGGCCTTCTCGGCCATCTTGCGGCGGTGCTCTTCGCGGATCTCCGGCCAGCGTTCGCGGTAGCCCTCACCGACGGCCTTCCACATGGTGGAGCCGGTCTCGGTGATGACCGCGAGCGGGACCGCCGCCTTGCCGCCGATCTTCGCGCTGCGCGGGGCTGCGGCGCTGAAGGTGCCGCCCGGCTCGGCCGGTGCGGGCTTCTTCACCACGGTGGTGGAGCCGTCGTTCGGGCCGCTGGCGGCGACCTTCTCGACGGTCTTGCGGGACTCCGCTGTGTCGTAGCGGCGGTCGTCGGTGCCGGCCACCTTCTCCACGCCGCGGGCTCCGGCGTAGGCGATGGCGATCAGCAGGATGAGTTCGAACACGACTCGATACCTCCTGCTCAGGCCAGGCCGAAGGCGCCGGCGACCAGGTGGCCGACGGTCGTGATGACCCAGGCCAGGGAGGTCTGGATGAACTCGCCGATGGGGCCGGGGATGGTGGAGGCGAGGACCGGCAGGACGGCGCCCAGGATGCGGGTGCGCATCTCCACCTTCTTGGTGACCAGGTCGTTGACGAACACGGCGGTCACGAACAGGGCGGGGAAGCCGGTGACGATCAGGCCGGTCCACTCGCCGATCGAGCTGGTCGACCAGTCGTTGACCGTGCTGACGGTCTCGTTCCACCACTGGCCGGCCGGGGTGGCCACCATGGCGGCTGAGGCGGTGGCGATCAGGACGGCCTGGGCGCGGTCGGTGTGGAGCTTGTTGGTGACCTTGTTCAGTCCGGGCAGCTTCTCCGCGTAGTAGAGGAGCGCGGCGGACCCGGCGCAGGCCCCGCCGGCGGCGGCGCTGACAGCGGCGTCGATCATGGTTTTGGGTGTCCTTCCTGGACTCGGTGGGGGTTTGACAGGGCGTTACAGAGCGTCGTACTCTCGCGCGCGCACTGGCGCGCCTGTGCGCGTGGGTGCGCGCGGCCGTACGGGTGGGGTCTGTTTCGGCTGTCACAGCGGCTTGTCACAGGTCTCGTCACAGCTCGTGTCACAGCCGGGCGGTCACTGTGCGTGCGTCTCGCGGATGTGCTCGAGGGCCTGTGTGACGGCCTCGTAGGCGCGGGCGCGAGCGTCCGCAGGGAGCTTGTCGAGGACGCCTCGGAGGCGGTCGAAGGTGACCGCGGCGACCATGTCCGGGCCCTCCTGGCGGGCTTCCTCCAGGCGCTGTCCCCAGTGCTGCGCGCGCCGGGCCTGCTTCTCGGCCCGCTTGCGCCGCAGCGTCTTCTTCCGCTGCGGCGGGTTGTTCCACGGGGCGGTTTCGTTGGTGTCGCTCACCTGCGGTTTTGCCTCCTTCCAGGGCGTTTTCGTGGCAGGGTTGGGGCCGGCGCTTCGGCGCCTTCACCGCGTCCCCGAGTTGTCAGCAGCAGCTCGGGGGCCGGTGGAGCCGTCGAATAGCTCGTCTTCGCAGGTCAGGCGGCCCTTTCAGGCCGCCTGAGCCTGTCCCGGCTGCAGGACGTCGGTCTGACCGCCGTCCTGCTCGTCCAGCAGCTGGAGCGCGCGCTGCTTGCGGTCCTGGGCGGAGCCGGTGGAGATGCCCAGCTCCTCGGAGATGACGCGGACGGTGACCGCGCTCTCGCCTCGGGCCTGGATCATCGCGGCGACCCGGTGCGTGTCCCAGTCGACCTGGCTCATGCGCGCCAGGGCGGCGGCTTCAACCGCACGCGCCTCGTGTTCAGCGGCGCGGGCGCGGAGTTCAGCGGCCTCCTCCTTCGCGGCCTCCTGGCGGGCGGCGGAAGCGGCGATCTCCTCGTTGTCGAGCTGCTCCTGCTTGGCCGTGTTCACTGTCGCGGCGCGGTGTTCAGCCTCCTTCCGCTCGTGTTCAGCTGCCTCTTCGAGGGCCTTCGCCCGGGCCGCTTCGGCCTCGGCCAGGCGCTGCTGCTCCTGGGCGATCCCGGCCTGGCGGGCGAGCTCGTCCTGCTGGGCGCGGGCGGCGGCATCAGCCTGGATCCGGCGCTCGTCCTCGGTGGCCTGCGTGGCCATCTGCTGCTTCTCCAGACCCCAGCTGGCCTGCACCTTCTCCCGCTCGATCTGGGCGAGGGTGCGGCGCTTCTCGGTCTCGTCGGCGAGCTCCTGCGCCTCGGCGGCGGCCTGGTCCTCAGTGAGCTTGAGCGCGTGCTGACGCTTGGCCTCACGGAGTTGAAAGTCCGCCTCGGCTCGTTGAATCTCCGCCTGAGCCTCGCGTTCCGCTTCGGCTCGGGCGATCTTCAGCTGCCCCTCGGCGCGGATCTTGTCGACCTCCGCCTGAATGCGAGCGGCCCCGAGTTGAACATCGGTCTTCACTCGCTGAATCTGGGCCTCGGCACGCTGAACAGCGGCCTCGGCCTCCCTCTCGATCCGCTTGGTCTCCTCCACCAGCGGCACCCCGAGGGCGCGCTCCACGCTGAACCCGAAGGGCGCCAGCTTGAACGGCAGCATCTCGTTCGCCGACGCCGCCTTGCGCCAGGACTTCTCGTCGTCCTCGTACTTCTGGCGCAGGCCCTCGCGGTAGATCCGCAGCTGCTGGTGCTGGGCGGCGACCGCCTTGTACGGGAGGTTGTAGAGCCGCATCCGGCGGGCCAGGCGCGGCGTGGACAGCGGGGCGAGGATCCACCGGGTCAGCGGGACCGAGCCGAGCGGGGTGGCGCCGGCCAGGAGGTCGGCCATCCGGCCGATGTAGTGCCGGGCGGCCTCCACGGCGATGATGAACAGCACCGGGATCACGCCGTGCATGGACGCCGCGAGCGGGTCGGCCGACACCGGCCCGGGCGGGGCGGCCGCGTTGAACGCCACCGTGGCGGTGGTCAGGCCGTGGGCGGCCCATCGCAGGATCGGCAGCGGCATCCGCTTGCGCATCATGTAGAGATCGAGCGCCAGGAGCACGAGGATGCCCGCGTCGATCCCGATGGGAAACGCGTAGGAGAAAAGGCCGAAGCCCTTGCCCTCCGCGAGGTGGCGCAGGGTGTTGTACGAGCCGGTGAAGCCGATCGAGGCGAGTACCAGGCCGCCGACTCCGGCGATAGTGGCGAGCAGCCGCATGGTGCGCGGGTCGCCGTCCGGCTCGGATTCCGTGGTCTGCGGAACGTCGTCGGTCTCGGCATTCAGGCCGGGCTCGAGGTGGATGTCGGCCCGCAGGGCGGGCGGGGTGTCGGGGGCGGGGAAGTGGTCGGTCGCCGGTTCGGGGTCGGAGCGGACCAGGTCCGCGGGGATCGTCATCTTGTGCTCCTTGATCGGTCGTGCCGGGGCGGCGGGGGATGGCGGGTGGGGGTCGCTCAGCCCCGGTGGCCTGCCCGACCTGGCGGGCGAGGACAGGGCGTCGGCCCGTGGTGCGGGCGGGCTGCTGTCCGAAGGCCCGGTCGGCGGGCGCGAAGTTGGGTGCCACTCCCGGCCGGCGGGAGCCAGCGGAGCGGAATCGGGGAGGCCCCGTGCGCTCCCTGCCGTCCCCGCCGCAGGGCGGGGGCGACAGGCAACTCGGGGAGGTTCAGCCCTTGTTGCGGTTGAGGTAGGCGTCCTGCAGCCGGCCGAACGACTCGACCAGCCGGGCCCCGGCCCCTCAGAGGGACTCAGGCGTGCAGGCCGTGCAGGTGTCGGCGTGTTCGCGGAGCGCCCGGTCGGCGGCCATGTACCGCTGGTACAGGTCGTCAGCCATGCGCGCGACGGCCGAAGTCGTGATCGGAGTTGGTGCGGCGGAGCGCGTCCTCCAGGCGCTGGCGCTCGGCGTCGCTCATGCCGTCGCCCCCTTCTTGGCCTGGCTGGCGCGGTTGCGGGCTGCGCGCCGCTTGAGCGAGCGCCGCTCGGCCTCGGACAGGCCGCCCCACACGCCGGAGTCCTGGCCGGACTCCAACGCCCACTGGAGACAGGTCTCCATGACGGGGCAGCGACGGCAGACCGATTTGGCCTCTTCGATTTGGATCAGGGCCGGGCCGGTGTTGCCGATCGGGAAGAACAGCTCCGGGTCCTCGTTGGCGCACTGAGCGCGGAACCGCCAGTCCATTACTTCGCGCCTCCGTCCACGCCGGCCTCGCGGACCAGGTGGTCCGACGCCGTCCATACGGTGCCGATCGCGAAGGGCTCGCCGCCGGGGCGGAGCACGTCCTTCACGATCAGCGCCCACTGGGCGCAGCGGCGCTTGAGCAGCTCGCGGGCCCGCTGCGGGTCGCGGACCACGGCGAGCACCTCGAAGGCGCCGTCGCTGTTCTGGTAGATCGCGCCCATGTCGCGGGGACCGATCTGCTCGTCGACGACCCGGCGCAGGGCTTCGAGGGTCGTCGTCTCACCGCTCGCGGCCGCAGGCGGGGGGAGCGGGTGTGTCATGCTGAGGGTGTGCAACAGGGCCTCCAGATAGGTCCGTTCGAACAGCCCCCGGTGGCCCCCGGGGGCTGTCGCCTTTTCGGTCGGCTGCCGTACGAGCAGCCACGGCCGCCGCCCTCCCGTGTTCGTCAGGGAGGGCGGCGGCCGTGGTCGTTCGTGCGCGTGCTCAGCGCCCGCGGCTCGTCACGCGGGCGCTGAGCACGGGCAAGCAGGACGGCGGACTGCCAGGGCGCCGTTCCGAGCGAGATACCAGTCCGGCTGGCTGCTGGACAGCGAGGATCAGCAGGTCCAGGTGCCGTCGGACTGCCGGGTGTAGACCTGGCTGGTGATTCGGGCGTGGGTGTCCCACTCATCGACCGTGATCTTGGCGGTGTTTCCTCGGATGTCCACGGTGACGCCGGGCTGGGACGACAAGCCACGGATCTGATCAGCGGTCAGGCCAGAGGCCACGGAGGTACTCCCGGAACCGGAGGTTCGCCTGGATCGGCGAGTGCGCTCTACGGGCTGGCCGGTGGCGTTGCGGGTGTCGCTGGTCGGATACTTCGGGGTGAACAGGCCCACGGCGGGGCTCCTCTCTGGTCGACGGTCAACTGCCGTACGAGCAGCCACGGCCGCCGCCCTCCCCGTATGTCAGGAGGGCGGCGGCCGTGGTCGTTCGTAGTGTTCTTGGGCTTCGTGATCAGGAAGTCGCGGTCCGGACGACGAAGCCCTCGCGCGTCATGTGGACCGTCGGGACCTGACGGACGGTCCGGTACAGGTCGGGGCGCGTGCTGCGCATCTGCTCCTGGGCGAGCCCGGACATCCGAGCAGCAAGCCGACGACCCGCCTCGCACGGCGTGTCCGCCTCGCACCGCGAGCAGTTGGCGCGGTGCTGCTGCAGCGCAGTGCGCAGCTGCCCGTACAGCTCGGGAACCTCGGCGCGGGCGATGCGGCTGATCAGCTTGCGCAGCTCGATCACCCGGGCACAGTGCCCGAGCCGGCACTGCGAGCAGTCGTCTTGGAGGTGCTCGGCAAGCTGCTCGCGCGGGCCGCGGGCAGCAGCGTTCATCTGCGCGGTCGCGGGCGCGGCCTGAGGACGGGGCTTGCGAACCGGGCTGGTGGTGCGTCGGCTGGACGCCGTGCCCTCGGCGGCGAGCAGCCGCTCGGTCCACTGCTCGGGGGTGATGTCGATCTCGATGCGCTGCGCGCTGCCGGGGCAGCGGCGGCCGTTGGACGGCTTGTCCTTGACGGAGGCGTCGCGGTAGCGGCGGCCTTCGGGCTTCGGCTGGGCAACGCCGTCGCGGTGGGGGTGGATCATCGACCGGGTCATGCGGTGCCAGGTCTTGCAGTCTGGGCAGACGACCCTGCGGGTCTCGCCCTCACGGAGGTTGAGGTGCTCGGGACGAAGGCTGCTGGCCTTGATGGCGGCGCGGCCGTTGTGGCGCATTGAGTGACTCCCAGGGATAGCGATTGCGTTCTCCTTCAGCCAGGAGTCGGGCGGGCCCGAGCTTCCTGACCGGCGGGCAGCGCAATAGCTGCGGATGGCTCATCTGGCTGTGGCTCCAAGGGACCGCGTCGAACTCGTCACCAAAGGCCGGCGTGTAAGCACGGACAGCCAGACATATGAAGTTGATTGGGATCAGACCGTGGGTCCGGCTTCCCACCACCAGGACCGAGCAGGGCGCGGTCCTGATAGAAGGCCTCCGGGCAGGGTTCAGCTGGCGAGGTGCTCCAACTGCGCCTGGTGGAGCGCGGCCGCGCTGGTCTTGCCGCTGCGCGAGGTGCCGCCGATGAGCGGGTGGAGCATGCCGGCGTCGCGGCGCTGGGCCAGGTCCTCGGCGGTGGCAAGGTCCACGACGACCTGACCGCCCTCGGCGTGACGGCCGAGGACGAACCGGTTGGTGGCGATGGCCTCGGCGAAGGCCGGGCTCGCGGCCTCGACCGTGTGCTCGTAGCCCTCGATCTCGGCGGTGGACCAGGTGGTGACATCGCCGTGCGCGGCGCGGAAGGAGTCCGGAGTCTGCATCGCAATCAGGTCCTCTCGGTGTTGATCGGCGGATCGGCGGGGTTCAGGCGGCGAGCGGGGCGGCGGTCACGGCGCCGTGGAGAGCGGACACGTCCGTGTTCGCGGGGTTGAGCTCGGAGGCGTACGGGAGGAGAACGTCGATCAGGCGCTCGCGGACCAGGGCGGTGACCGACGGGTCGACTGCAACGATGTCCAACGCCGCGTGCCGCCTCGCCAGGAAGTCGGCCCACAGCTCCCGCACCCGCTCCGCCTCGTCCTTGAGGCCCGCTCCGGCCTCAAAGCGGGCCAGCTCCTGCGGGGTCGCCCACAGCTCGTGCATCTCCAGCGGCGTCCCGAACGCCACGTCCAGGTCGACGTTGCCGAACTCCGGGAGCTCCACCTCCAGCTCGTCCAGGAGCGCGAGGGTCTCGCAATCAAAGGACTCGGTGGCGAGGCTGGCGATGGGGCGGCCGGTGACGTTCATGGGGTGGCTTCCTCTCGGTGGAGTCCGCCACAGAGGCGGAACACGACGATCAGGTGCGTTCGAGCAGGCCAAGCAGGCGCCTTCCGGCGGCTCGTCCCTCCGGAGCGGTGACAAGTAGACGATGGAGTCTTCTAGAAGACTTGTCAACCCTTCTAGAATGAAGTTGACTGGGCAGGGCCCGACCAGGAAGGAGTCGCCGCCTTGTCTCCCCAAGTCCCCAAGCGACCACCAAAGTGGCGCCAGCTCGCAGACGACATCGCAGCTCAGATCACCGAGGGGGTGTACGCACCCGGTGACCGGCTTCCCTCTGTGCAAGCCCTGGTCAGGCAAGGGAAGGGGGCAACGGCGACCGTCCACCGCGCCTATCAGGCGCTGGAAGCGGAAGGACTCGTAAGCACAGCTCAGGGGAGTGGCACAACGGTCTTGGGGCCCGACAGCATGCCCTCGAGCATCCTGACCGGCGCCGCACGACTTGAGCGTCTGCGACGGACCGGCAGACCTCTCGCCTTCCGGGAGACCTACGTAAATTCGCGCTCCGTGCTTCGGTCGTGTGCAGACCCACAGGTCGCGAATCTTCTCGGTATCGACCTGTATGACGAGGTCGTGCTCAGAAGCCGGACCTTCGTACGCGACGACAAGCCCACCGTGCTTGCCTTGAACGTCATCCACATGCGGGCACTGATCGCTCTCCCCGAGTTGCTCCATGAGGGGCCGATGGAAAAGTTCCGCCACGACTTGTATGCCGAGCGCACTGGGAAGGTCATCACGGCTGGCCCTGAACAGAGCACCGCGCGCCTCGCGTCCGACAACGAACTCGCAGAGTTCGGCATCGAGGTACCACCCGACGTGCCAGTACCTGTACTGGTCTTGCGCTCCCTCTACTCCGACGATGACGGGCCGCTGGAGGTCTGGGAGGACATCCTTCGGCCAGGCATGTGGCACAGCAGCAATGCCTAAATCAGCTCTGCGGCCTGCACGCACCGTGGCTCCCTCCTGACTGTTCGTCTTGTGGGGGCCATCACACCGGCCGTAGCTTCAGCGCAACATCACGAACGGTTGTCGAAGCTCGTTCACCTGCTCGTTCACGGGTTTTCAACATCCGCGTACACATGGGAATTCGGGGTCTGGTCCTAGGCTCCGGATCATGACGACGGAGGATCAGAGGGTGGGGAAGAACCATGTCGGCTGGCGCCCCGAGCAGCTACGCGAGCATCGCGAAGCGCACGGGCTGACGCTGGAGCAGGCGGGGGAGCGCGTTCGAGCTGTTGCCGAGAAGGCAAAGCTCAAGGGGGTTCCCGCGGCAAACCCTCAAACCCTGTGGCAACACGAGCAGGGAGAGGTCTACCCCGGTCCCCACTACCGTCGTGCCTATTGCCTGCTCTACAGAGCCACCGAGCCTGATCTCGGCTTTCGCAGTGCCCTGCCGGGTGAGGAGACCTCGTTCAAACTCACGCCGACGGACGATCGGGTCAACGGTGCCCATGTCCTGGCTGTGGAACGGGCTATCCACCGCATCGGCCCCGGAACCGAGTCTGCCGACCACTTCGCTCTGCAGCAGCGGATCATCGACGCCTGGAAGCGTAGGCACACCGGCGGCGATCCGCACCGGCCCGTCCTGATCCTGGTCGGCGGATACGCCGGCAGCGGCAAGACGGAGCTCGCCAGGTTCTTCGTCCAGCTCACCGGTTGGCCGCTGCTCGACAAGGACCCGCTTACCCGTCCTCTGGTGGAGCGGCTTCTGGTCGCGTTGGGCGCGGACGCCAACGACCGGCACACCGACATCTACCGGGATAAGGTCCGGCCGCTGGAGTACGACTGCCTGATGCAGTCCGCCATGGCCAACATCAAATGCGGCATTTCCACCGTGTTGACCGCGCCATTCATTGCTGAGATGACGAACGCGGGCTGGATGCAACGGCTGACCAATCGCTGCAACGCCATGGGGGTCGACGTCTTCCCAGTCTGGGTCCGCTGCGATGAAGAGTCGATGCGCGAGTACATCGGCTTCCGCTCCGCGGCCCGTGACGCTTGGAAGCTGCAGCGATGGGATGAGTACATGGCCACGATCGACCTGGAACTACGCCCGTCGGTACCGCACTTGGTCGTCGACAACAGGCTGGGCACTGCGGTCTCGCTCGCAGACCAGGCCCGCCAGGCGCTGGGCGTGATGTCCGTATGAACCTGAAGCAAGGCGTGATCCTGTACGGCCCGCCAGCGTCGGGCAAGGACACCGTCACCACCGCGCTCACCGCGCTCGACTCGCGGTACCGGCCGTTCGCGCGACTCAAGATCGGCGCCGGTAAGAGCGTCGGCTACCGGATGGGCACGGCAGAGCAGCTGCGCGTCCTTGAAGCCGCGGACGACATCATCTACACGAACAGCCGGTACGGCAACACGTACGTCATCGACCGCCCCAGTCTGGACGCCGCGTTCTCGGCTGGAGTGCCGGTGGTGCACCTTGGCCAGGTCGACGGCATCGGCGCCCTGGTCGAGGGCTATGCGGCTGGCTGGGCTGTGGTGCTGCTGTGGTGCTCGCAGGAGGTGACCGCACAGCGGTCCGTCGGCCGCGGCGACAGTGACACCGCGGCCCGGCTCGCCGCGTGGCGGACGACCCGCGACGACCTGGACGGGCACCCGGACCTGAACTGGGACCTCACGGTGGACACCCTGGTCACGGCACCGGAGGAGTCAGCCCTGCTCATCGACCAGCTGCTGACGCAGCGGGCAGGGGCGGCAACGGCATGAGAGCGGGCTACAGCCGGGCGAGCCGGTTGAGGGCGTCGGTGAGCGTGAGCTCGCCGTCGTCCTTGGAGTCGTTCCACCGTGCCAGCGTCGACGCCGCCGCACGCAGCATCTCGGGAGGAAGGCCGGCGGCCGCAAGCGTGTCGGCTGCTTCCTCCAGCTCGGGGCCCCAGCGCCAGGCGCGCGCCGCCGTCTTGGCGATGTATTCCGGCTCAGAGAGGTACGAGTCGGTGCGCCGTGAGGCGACGTCGATGAGTTCCTGGTCGACGCCGTGCTCGCGCGCCAACCCCACCGAGAGGGCCACCAGCACGCGGCTCGTCTTCTGGAACGAGGCGTACGCCAGCTTCAGCGCGGATGCCTGGCCCACGTCGGTGCCCAGCACCTTGGTCAGGACGTCGGTGCCCGCAAAGAGCTCCTCCACACAGGCCGTCGCGCCAGCTGGCCCGGACAGGTACAGCGTTGGCGTCCTGCCTCCCATTGGCGGGGAGCCGACGACGCCGCCGTCCACGACGGTCGCTGTCCCTTCGAGCAATCGCGCGATCCGTACAGATCGTTCGGGGTTGATGGCGTTCGCCTCGACATACACGCCCTCGAACCGGTGCGCCGCGACCTCACGGGCAAGATCCTCGGCTGCGGCCGGCGGGCAGAGGCTGATGACCATGTCGCACCGGTCGAGCAGCTCCTGCAGCGTGGGCACCGGCTCCAGGCCGAACCGCTCGGCTCGAGCGATGCTCGCCGGGCTGCGCCCTTCTGTGCACCACAGGACGACGGCCGCGTTGGGCGCGGCGCAGGCAGCGACGGCGGCACCCATGCTGCCGGGGTGGAGCATGCCGACGGTGGACTGGGTGAGCATGGCTCTACTCCGTCTCGTTGAGCAGGATGGTAATGGCGTCGGTGACATCGCCGACGCTGTGGTCCGCGGCGGCGAGGCCATTGGGCCAGGGACGGCCGCGCAGCCAGATGGTGTGCAGGCCGGCTTGGTGGCCGCCGCCGATGTCGCCGGCCGGGTTGTCGCCGATCATCCAGCCACCACGTGCAAGGCTCACGCCGCAGCGGGAGGCAGCGAGTTCGAAGAGGCGCCGGTCGGGCTTTCGAATCTCCTGGTCGCCGGAGGCGGCAACGCCGTCGACCAGGTCGCTGATGCCAGCCGCTGCAAGCTTTGCACGCTGGATCTCGGAGGCACCGTTGGTAGCGATGCCGATCGTCCATCCCGTTTCCCGGAGTCGGGCCAGGCCCGTGAGAACGGGTGGACGGCACGAGACCGTGGCTGCCATCAGGTCGACGTACTCGTGCCACAGTTCCGCGGTTGGCTCGTGCAGGCCGAAGACAGCGCGCAGCTGGGCGAAGTCACTCGCGTTCGCTCGGTCGGCCAGCCTGGCGAGCAGCCACTGTTCGACTGTGGGATTGAATCCGTGGGTTCGGCACAGGGCTGTCACGGCACCGGTCACGGCCGACTGCCGGTCGACCAGCGTGCCATCGAGGTCGAAGAGCGCCAGTCGTTGTTGCACGAAAGTGACCCTATCCGCGACGCGGCATCGCCTCTGTCTGGACGTGCCTTCGGCGGGCTTGAGCCGAACCGCATCCCGTGGCACGGGACGCGCGGGCATAAAAATGACCGCCAGGCGGGATTGCCAGATCAGCCTGTTCAAAGGGCTTTTGATGTGCAATCAGATTATGCTCGAATCAATGGAACTCGCCTGTTCATCAGGGCGTTCCTGCACCTGGAGGTGCTTCATTTTGCGAAGGACGTGGGGCCTTTGACAGGCCGACATCAAGCGTGGGGCCGTGCGACACGTGAGCCCCTGGGGCCCGTATCGGAGAGGCAGGGGAGTATCGTGTCCCCGAGCTTGATCAATAAAAAAATGGCCCCCACGACCTTCAGCAAGTCGAGGGGGCGAGCCGAGGGACTTTGTGGAAGGAGTCCGACGGCCAGCCGACCACCCGTCCTTTTCAGCGAGTCCAAGGTGATCGACATGATCCAGGGTACCCGTACCCTGCCCCAGACACACAGCACCCCGCCGTGGTGCCAGCAGCGCATGAGCGACCGCTGGCCCTTCGACGGGGCGTTTGTGCTGCGCACAGCCGTCAGTCCCCCGGTTGAGGGGAGCGGTGTGAGTTAGTCGAGAGGCGGCGTCGCCGCCGGGGACCAGCCCCCAGGTGATTCGCAGTCACCTCGGCTGGCACCCCATCTGCCACCGGAGAGCTTCGCAGGCCCTCCGAAGGGATCGCCCGACCGGTTCGCACCCGGCCGAACGGTTCAACTCCTGGTTCTCACCGAACCACGAAGCACCACTAGGGGCTTCGTCGTACCCACCTTCATAGAAGGAGGACGTCGTCATTCTGCACGACCGCGCGGGCTTTCGCCAGCCCGCTTATGCCTGTTTCATGCACTTTTGCCCGCCCGCAACGTCCGGTCTGGCTCAATCTCACAGACTGATTTGCCTGGTACATCCCGCTATTCAGGATGCCTTTCCGATCTCGCGCCCGTCCGGTGTCACACGGGACTCGATCGCAACACCCCTAGAAGGTGTGCACCTCTCTTTCCCGGCTCCCGTCGCGCCCGCGTCCGGAACCGTCATCCACAGGCCTGCTGCAGCTCGCCAGACTCTGTCCACAGGTGACCTGGTCCATGGTCGCCGGATGGATCATGTCCTGACGTCCTTCCGGGGTGCCCGGTGATCGCGGTGGCAGCGTCGGCCACCGCGAACAACGGTGTGCCGCGTCGTCGGCTGCGGTCGGTGCCCGCGCAGGCCGGCCCGGCGCCGGTGCGCGGTCCGGCGCATCCGCTCGCGTTGGGGCGGGATGCCCGTGCCCGGCTGGGTGGTGCAGTGCGCGCGCTACTGAACATCCCCGGACTGGACGGCATGTCGGACGCGGTCCGTCTCGCGGTAATCGTGCTGGCGTCGCGTACGCCGTCGGAGTCGGGTGTGGTGGAGATCCGTACGCCGGAGCTCGGTCGGTGGCTGGGGCTGTCGGCGTCGTACGTCGCCTCGGACGTCGTGCCGGCGCTGCGTCGCTCGGGCGTCGTCGACGTCGCCACGGCGGAGGGCGAGTTCGGCCAGGACGTCGGGCTGGAGTGCAAGGTGCTACCGATGTGGGCCGCGCACGGCACGGTCGGACACCCGCTGGCCCTGGCGAAGAAGGAGCTCGCGACGTTGCTACGGCTGCTGGAGGCCGTGATGGCGCCGGGCTGGGTACACCGGGACGGATCGGTGACTCCGGCCGGCCTGCTCGGGTCACGTACGGGCCGGGCAGCGGCGACGGACCGGCTGGCACTGCTGCTGCTGGTGCTCGAGGCGCGGGAGAACGGCCGGGTGCGGCAGTGCGGCGGCACGGTGGACACCAAGCGCGGCCGCGCGGCGGCGACGGTGGCCCGGCTGCTGGGCTGCAAGGCGTCGGCGGGTGAGCGGGTGCTGGAGCGCCTGGAGGACCGCGACCTGGTGGCGCGGGTCCGTGTGCGGACCGCGTCGAAGCTGCGTCACCGGACGCGGCTGGTGGTGCCAGCGGTCGCTGCCGCGCACGGCCAGGATGGAGTCGCCGACGCCCGGGACGACCGTTTGGAAGCTGCCGAGCCCGAGCTTTCAGACCCCGCGCTTGCGGCAGGGGGTAGTGAGGCCTCCAAGTCGGAAACAGATCCGCAGGTCAGCGGTGTACGCGTGGTGGACGAGGCTGGGGTGACAAACCCCGCGCTTGCGGCAGCCCTTCACACTGATCACCCTCCTGTGGGTACTTCCGTCACTTCTCTCTCGCTCTCTGGCGGGTTTTCCGGCGAAGGCCGTCATGGGGAAGGCCTTCGGCCGGAGTACGCACGCGAGCGCGAGGGCCAGCCCGTGGATACAGATGCTCTCGACGGGCTGCGCCTGGTCGACGGCGAGGACGGCCCGCTGCGCGGGGAACAGCCGAAGAAGTCCCCGTCGTCGAGCAGCAAGATGGGCGGCCGCGGGCCGTTGGCCAGCCTGCCGGTGCGGGTCGTGGACGGTGCCGGTCAGAGCAGGCAGCAGCGGGGGAGGGTGGTCATGCCGGCGGATGACCTGCAGGTGATCTTGGAGCCGGTGCGGCTTGTTTGGGCGCGTCTGAAGCGTCCCGCCGCCCGCCGTCTGGTGGAGGCCGCCGCCCGCTCCGAGTTGGTCACGGTGAGCGGGTTCGTCGGCCGGATCGACGCGCCGCAGGTCCTCACCGACCGGCTCGCCCGACGCCTTGCCGATCAGCTGTGCCTCGGTGGTCCGATCCAGGACCCGGTGGGCTGGCTGATCGGCAAGGCTTTGCCGCAGCGCCAGGAGTGCGGCGAACGGCTGTGCGACGACCGCATGCTGCTCGACTCCGGCCGGGATTGCCCGCGGTGCGAAGACCGGCGGGCCGCCAGCCGTGCCCTGCGCCATGCGGTCGCGGCCGCCGTCGACGACGCGATGCCATACGCCTCCGAGACGGAGCGCCGTACAGCGGTCGACCGGCAGCTGCACGAGACCGTGACCGCCCGGGCGTGGGCACGCGAACACGAGTGGGAACAGGTCAGGGCCCGGCAGGTGGTAGCTAAGGCCCGCGTCGCAGCCGCGCACCCTGCCCACGATGGGCTGGCCATGCCGCCGGCTCCGGTCGTGCTGCCCGCCCCTCGCCCGGCCCCCGCCGTGCCCGCACCGCAGCCGGCAGCCGACGACGTCGACCAAGACCTGGTCCTCGAGGACCTGACCCGCGAGCAGGTCCTGGACTGGCGCACCCGCGCCGCCCGCGACCACCGGGTCGTGTTCGACCACATCGACCGGTACGGCGAGACGTCGGCACAGCGGCTGTTCACCAGGGCCTTCGTCACGGACGTACAGCGCCTGTCCCGCCTCGGGCACCTGAACCTCGGCTACACCACCTGGGAGCGGTCATGAGCGGCGGCGAGCTGTCGGGCGTCGACCTGGCCAGGGTCGCGCTGCGCGCCGCGCTGGAGACGGCACGCAAGAACGGCGGCAACACCCGTACGCCGAAGCCGAAGCCCCGGACGACGTCGGTGGTCCGGCGCGACGGCCGCGAGCCGATGGGACTCGGTGCGGCGATCGGCGCCCTGGTGACCGAGCAGGCCTGGGAACTCCCGGCCGCCGGCGCCACGCTGCGCCAGCAGTGGGAGGCCATCGCCCCCGAACTCGCCAGGCACGTCATGGCGGTCGGCTACGACCCTGACTTCGGCCGGCTCACGGTGTGCCCGGAGTCTGCGGCATGGGCGACGAAGGCCCGGCTGGAACAGACCCGGATCATCGCGGCCGCCAACACGTCGGCCGGCCGCACGGTCGTACGCTCCCTGCGGATCCTCACGCCCGGCTCCGTGCCCACGCTCACCCCGGACGACGCCGCCCCGGAAGTCCCGGCCCCGCCCACGGGCCCGGCAAGGACCAGGGAGACGGCGTGCGACGGCTACCGCCGAACGCTCGCCGCGCACCAGGAGGCCGCGCTGCCACGCCGCGTGGACCCGGACATCGGGGAAGCGGCGGAGCGGCAGACCCGGGCGATGCGCGAACTCAGCCGCCGCGCGTTCCCCGAACCTGAAGTCGTCCCTGACGACGCGCCGCCCTTGATCGAGGTGACCCGCGCTCAGCGGCGCCGCGCAGCAGCTGCCACCGAGGCCGCCGCCCTGCGCCGGGCCCGCGCGGAACGAGCAGGACGGGATTCCGGGATGGCTGCCGCAGTGCCGGGATCGGCGGCACTGCGGCCCACAGCGTGAACAGGGCGGGGACTGGCAGCAGGCCAGCGCCCAGAGGATGGCCGGTTTGCAGTACGTAGACCATCACAAGGAAGGGAACATATGTTTCATTTTTGGGGTAGTGAGTACGGTGCGGACGTCGGATGGTTGGATGCCAGTACCCGGTGGTGCGGCGGGTCGTTGGGGTTGCAGCGGGCCGCGACCGCGCCGTCGGGGATGAGGCTCGGTTCGAGGGGATGGAGGGCCGGCCGGTGAGTGACCGCAGTGCGATCGAGTGGACCGAGGCGACGTGGAACCCGACCACGGGGTGCGACCGCGTCTCCGAGGGGTGCGACAACTGCTACGCGCTGACGCTGGCGAAGCGACTGAAGGCGATGGGATCACCGAAGTACCAGGCCGACGGTGACCCGCGCACGTCCGGGCCCGGGTTCGGGCTGACGGTGCATCCGGACGCCCTGCTCGTGCCATACGGGTGGAAGAGCCCGCGGACGGTGTTCGTGAACTCCATGAGCGACCTGTTCCACGCGCGGGTGCCGCTCGACTACGTGCGCCGTGTCTTCGACGTGATCGCGGAGACCCCGCAGCACACCTACCAGGTGCTCACCAAGCGGGCGCGGCGCCTGCGGCAGGTCGCCGACCGGCTGGAGTGGCCAGCGAATCTGTGGATGGGCGTGTCCGTGGAGAGCGCGAAGGAGCTGCCGCGCGTCGACGACCTGCGGCAGGTGCCGGCGGCGGTGAAGTTCCTGTCGTGCGAGCCGCTGCTGGGGCCGCTGGACGGGCTGGAACTGACGGGGGTCGACTGGGTCATCGCCGGAGGCGAGTCCGGTCCCGGGCACCGGCCGATGGATGGGGCTTGGGTGACGCAGATCCGGGACATCTGCCAGGAGGCTGAGGTGTCCTTCTTCTTCAAGCAGTGGGGCGGCCGCACGCCGAAGGCCGGCGGCCGCGAGCTGGACGGCCGCACCTGGGATGACATGCCGGAGCGCCAGTTGGTGCTTCCCTCAGGCTAGGAGGCTTCGTCGGCGACGTCCTCGGGGGCGTAGAAGCGCACGGTGCACCCTTCCGGCCAGGCGGTGCGCGCGCGGACCGGGTCGACGCGGAAAGCCAGGCCTTGGGCGGCGAGATTGTCCAGGACCTGGCGCAGGTGCTTGTCCATGTGATTCAGCCGGGCTGCCTGGCTGGACAGCGTCTCCCACCGTTGCTCGGTGCCGGCATAGGCGCGCAGTGCGACGTCCAGCCGGTCCACAACCGAGGTCTCGTCGAACAGCGACAGGGCGCCTGCCGTCTCGGCCGATGCGCCCTGGCCGCTGTAGTGGTCCAGTTTCCAGGTCACGGGAGCCCAGCACTTCAGGCCTGCTTCGCTGTGGGTGGCCAGGACCAGGTGGTAGCGGGCGCTCTGGTTACTGACCTTGATGCCGAAGCCGCCGGTGAACAGGCCCTGGGCTTTCAGGCCGTGCTGATAGGCCGTCGCGAAGGCCTCTCTGCGGCCGCGCCGCTCGGTTTTCGCCGCCTGCCAGTGGTCCCCGCCGAAGTAGGCGCTCATGGTCTTGTCGAAGCCTTCGCGCTGGCAGAAGCGGTGCAGCTCGTTCGTGAAGAGGGTGAACAGCACCTCGTCACGGGGTCCGGCGAGGCACTGCCTGATCAGTGAAAACGGTGCGCTCTTCAGGTCGAACGGGTCGATCAGCCACAGCACTGGAGTCTCGGCACGGCCGCGGTGGGCGAGCTTGGACAGCCGGGGCTGCTGTTCGGCGAAGACGCCGGGCGGTTGCACGCTAATCTTCAACTGCGGCGACGGGGGCAGCTTGGCGAACTGCCGCCGCAGCTCCTCCACCCGGTCGGGGCGTTCTTCGAGGCAGACTAGGTTGAGCTTGTTGAAGCGCCGGTACGCGGTGTGCTCGAGGAAGGTCTTGGCGACCACGATGGGGGAGCCTGGCGGGCCGTCGGTGTAGACGCCCGGGCCCGCGAAGGCGTCGACGATGGTGGCCTCGGGGAACGTCTGGAGGATCTTGCCCATCCAACACTGCAGGTAGTGCCGGTACACGAGGTGCTTGACCTGCGTGTGCGGATCGCTCCTCCAGACAGTCCGCTCCCGCAGTTCCTCCACTCGCCGCATGGTCCCTCCCCCTGACCCCACACCGGTTGGACACCCAGCGTCACTGCTGTGGGACTTGTTGTCTATAACACCGGATCAGCCATCTTCATCAAGCACGGCTGGACCCGGCGCACGGCCTTCGGCCGCGCGGCAGGAGAGAGCAAGGGCGCCGATCCCGGTTCCGGCACTACTCCGTTCGGGTGGGCAGCCCTCCCTGAGCTGACGACGCCCAGGGAGGGCACTGACTCGTTCAGCCTCACAGGGGGGCGCCTGCGCGTTGGGCATCGAGTCGGCCATCGTGTGGCCGACTGTCCGGCCCACTCTGTCACGGCACCGTGGACCGCCCAGTGCGTGACCTGCGGTCTCGTCGGCCGGTTCCCTCTCTCCAACGTCAGGCAGGGACACGGGTGCCCCGGGTGCGCAGCCTCACCACATGCTGCTCGCGCCGCGTGCGCCGCCGTCGTCGCCTGGGCTACGTCGCCTCGGGCTCCGTCGGTGCTGCGGTCCCCTTCTTGCGCGGTGAACGGCTGTGTCCCCGGGCGATGCCGCTGACGCGTTCCGGCTTGACCTTGAGGTGAGGTGCCATGTCGGTGTAGCTGATGCCGTCGCGTTCGTTCAGGGTCACGACGACGTGTTGCCGGCGCTGCCGCAGGGCCTTCTGCAGGTCGGGGATCGCCAGGAGGGCGACGCTGAGCAGCGCGGCCTGATCGATGGTCTCGGGTCCTTCGATCAGGCTGGCCAGCGGCTTGAAGACGTCGGGGAGTTCGGGGAGTTCGTCCATGCGACCACCGTAGTGGGTACCCGCTAAAAAATCCAGTGGGTACCCACTTGACCGAATTGATGGGTACCCACTAATTTTTGAGGCGTCAACCCCGTCCCGCGAAGTGGAGAGAGACCGTGCAGAACGCAATCGAGACCCCGGAGAAGACGCCCGCCGTCATCAACGAAGCGGCCCGCGCCGCCGACCGGGAGACCGCTGAGACATTCGCGGACCGGCTGCGGGACCTGCTCATGCTGACCCCCGCCACGCCCCGCTTCCACCGTGGCCACGACCAGCACCTCCGTGCCGACCACCTCATCCGCCTCGCCCACGGACGCGTCCAGGACCAGGCGCCGCTGGACGGCGACGTTGCCTTCGCGGCCAGCTTCACCGCCGTCTGCGCCTGGCGCCGGTTCATCTACCGCGAGCAGGCCACCGATGCCGCCCTGGAATACGTGCAGAACCTCAGCCCGTGGGCGTTCTGCCAGTTCCTGGGCGAGCTGATGGTGGCCGGCGCGAGGACCGGCAAGGCGCAGGACAGGTTCTTCTGCGAGCTCGCCACCCGCGTCACCACCGCGGACCGGGTCCGGCCCGAGGATCTGCCCGTCGAGCGGCTCGCGCAGCAGCACGTCGAGGTCCTGCGCCTGGCGGACCAGCCTCACCTGAGCGACGGCCTCCGCACGACGATCGCTCCGTACTCTGTATGGACGTATCGCCTGGAGGCCAGCGCCTCGGAGCACACCTGGGAGGCCGCCGTCTCCGCTATCGCGTCCTGGGCAACGGCGTGGTCGACATGGACGCCGCCAGCATCACGCTGCGCAGCACGAGCCCCTTCGACGTGGAGGCCACGCCCGAGTGGCTGACGGCCTGATCGAGAAGTACGCCCCGAGATCCTGGTAGCCCCGCGCCTCGAACCCCCGGCCGCGCGCTGGGGGGGTTCGGCATGCCAGCGTGCAGAGCCTTATCCCGCCGGGCGTGCACGTACAGGCCTCCAAGGGTTCCTCGATGGCCGGCACGTGCCCTGTGACCAGGTCAGTCGGCGTGTTGCTGATGCTGCTGCCGCCCGGCGTGGCCGCACGAGTCAGCGGCGCGTCCGACGTCTGCTCGGGGCCCGACGCGCCGCTGCGGGGTGTCTCATGTTCAGCTGTGGTAGTTGATGTAGCCGTTGCCGTCAGCGTCGTTGGCGCGCTTCGTGTAGGAGTGGACGTCGGCCTTGGCCCCGCCCGGCTTGAGCAGGTAGATGGTGTCCTTGTCGTTGTTCCAGATGAAGTTGCAGTTCTGGCGGTAAGCCACGTTGCCGGCGTCGGAGTCGGTGCCGCGGCCGCCGCGCAGGGTCACGTAGTCGCCGGGCTCGAGGGTGTGGTTGGCGGTGAAGGTGTACTTGTTGCCGGCGGCATCCTTGACGACGTAGCCCTTGAGGTTGACCTTCGCGGTCCTCGAGTAGTTCTTGATCGTCAGGTACTCGTTCTTGGTGTTTCCGCCGGAGCACCGGTTGGAGTCAGTGCCGGGGGCGTCGTACTGGACGCCCTTCACCTTCAGCGCGGACGAGTACTCGGCGGCTTGGGCCGGAACGGTGGTGACGGCGGCGACCATGCCCGCCCCGGCGACAGCGACGAGCGCGTGGCGCAAACGCATGAGGAAATCCCCCCTCAGTGGTGCGAATTGGAACGCCTGGAGCATACCGAACGTGATCACAGCGTGCGGACAGTGCGTATGGATCGTGAAAGGTGAGGGTGTCGTAAGTGGCTCCCCTCGTGCCGCGCCCCCGACATACGCGGCACCTGCGCCTGCGGGGTGAGACTTCGAAATCGACGTGGTGGAGCTGCACGCCGGACGAGATCACCCGGGTCCGCATGGAGGCCGGACACCCGATGGCGCTCGTGTCCTACCCGCGCCTGCTCGCCCGGCACAGCCGTGCCGAGGCGGCGTTCCCTGTCCGACCTGGTCCGCAAGGTCGGGCGAGGCAACGCGGCGTTGGACACGTCATGGTCCGGGAATCGCGAATTCCACCCAGAGCGGGTAGTGGTCGGAGATGTGCCAGGACAGCTCCGTCAGGGTGCGTTCTCCCTTCAGGTCGGGCACGAAGTCGATGTGACCGCCGGCAGTGGCTTCCAAGGTCAGCACGGGGCGGTGTTTCTGTCCCTTGGTGAACCAGGCGATCTGGTCGTAGAAGTGCTCCGCGCCGGGGTCGTCGAAGATTGTGCGTGCCAGTCCGGCGAGGTGGGGTGCGGGGACCAGGCCGGTGGAGGTGAACGCCTCGAACAGAGGGTCTCCGGCACGGTCGATGTTGAAGTCGCCCAGCGCGATGAGGTTGTGGTCCCAGCCGAACTCCCGCTCCGCCCACGTGGCCAGCCACTCTGCGATGGCCTTCAGTTCCGGGACCCGGCCGGCGGCGTTCTCCCCGAACAGGACGTGCAGGGTGACCAGGGTGAAGGTCTGGCCCTGGGAGAGGAAGCTGACCGCGTACGGGGTGCGGGCGAACTGCCGCTCCAGGTCCCTGGCGCTCACGCCCGCGTCCTGTTCGATGGGGACGACCAGTTCGCAGGCCAGGCCGGACGGCTTCACCCGGCGGGTGTCGAACAGGAACGCCAGCCGCTCCCCGTTGCCTTCCTTGCCCAGGGTGACGTCGGTGAGGATGAACGCCCAGTCGTCTCCGAGGACTTTGAGGAGGTGGCGCAGGGCCCGCAGGTTTCCGCGCGTTTCCTGCACCGCGACCACGTCGAAGCGTCGGATCACCGACGCGATCAGGTGGACGTCGGTGAAGTTCCGCTTCGGTGAGGCGCCGTCCGGGGTGGTCCAGGCCTTGGTGAGGTCGGAGAAGGCGCGCAGGTTCCATGTCGAGATCAGGAGGTTGGCGCCGACGTCGTCCTTCTTCGTCGGCACCGCCCCGTTGAGGAATGTCTCCCAGCGGGCGATGCGTTCGCTCACCCGTGGCGGCGGCGCCAGAATGTCGGGTTCGGACGGCATGGATCCTCCTCGACACGGGGGCGGGGTCTTACGAGCCTCCAAGACCGCCCTGGTAGGGAACAAGACCCATTCTGGTGACCTGCCCCATCCAGCCCAACCCCGGCGCCCACCCGTCTCGCTGCGGCACCACGGCACCTGGTCTCCGACGAGGAGGGCGGGCGGGGGCCGATATGACAAAGAGGGGCACCATCCTGTGCCCCTCCCGATGGCTTCACTTGCCGGGCGGGACGACGTGCGGTCAGCAGTCGTCAAGGCCCTCAAGCGTCACGGTGAACCGGAATCCGTTCTCCGGGACGTAGTAGTTCCTGGGCTCGTTGGCGATCTTCAGGTACTCGGTACCGTCTCCGTCAGCTGTCGCGCACTCGACACCGACCGGGGTACGGCGGGGGAGAGTGCCTACCGGTGTCATGCCCGACGAATCCCTGGGCGTGAGCACATCCGTGTCGCGCTTGAAAGCGACCGTGAGCGCGGACGTACGGGTATCCGCCGGAATGTAGCGGGGAAGCCGCGGAGAGGTCTGCGGATCACCCGGGCCGTAGGTGGGCGCGGGTGCCACAGGGTGAGCCGACGACGACGGTGCGGCGCGCGGCAGGTCCACCGGGCTGCGGGCCGCTTCCCCACCTCCAGGAGCGCTGAGCAGACTCAAGAGTGAGCCGGCCAGGGCGACGGCCACCGCAAGTCCTCCTCCGAGCCCCCATGTCCGCTGCCGTTCCCCCAGTTTCTGGTGGATCCACCGTTCACTCTTGCCGCGCTCGCGGGCGCCGTTGACCCATAGCTGTCGAAGCTCTTCCTCGGTCAGGTCCAGGTGATCCTTCAAGGCTTCGGCGATCGACCGGACACGCTCCCATCGCGGATAGGGGCTCTTCCCGCGCAGGAGGTAGGACAGGTGCGTCGGCTGGGTAATCTCGGAGATGTCGACGATCGCCTGCAGGCTCATGCCGCTGGCGCGGTAGGCACGGTTCAGCGGCTCGAGCCATGCCCGGTGAGCTTCTTTGACCCACGGCTCGATCTCCCCGGGCCTCGGGCCGCGTTTCGCCCCCCTCTCGGCTGTGTCAAGCCACCGCCGGCCGTCCCAGATGGCACCGATGGTGCTGTAATAGCCACCCTTCGGGTGCTCAGGCACCCCGCTGGACCTGGCCGCTGCCGTGTCCTCGGAGTCGTCTCGCGGTGGAACGTCAGCGCTCATGACGCTCCCTGTGGCGCCCCACATCGTCGGCGACGGTGGAGTCGGGGGCGGAGAGGAAGACCTGGGTGCCGTCCGCCGTCCCGGCCAGCCCACTCTCGCCCCCTTGAGCCTCAGCCGCAGCAAGCTCCGGCCTGACAACGTTCGGACGGCCGGCACTACGGGCAGAAGGCTTCAGTACCTGGGCAATCCGCTCAACTCCCAGAAGAAACGGAGGAATCAGAGGAACAACCACTGCTACGGCCTGGCCCATCGCCAGAAGAACCACGGCCACCCCTGCCAGGATCGCCAGCGACACCCCTATAACGATCAGCTTGTAACGCTCAGTCACCGATGCCTCCAGGAAGCGGATCTGACGTGGCCCAGGCCGAGAAGAGGACCTCCCGGGCGCCCACCGAAGCCGTCGGGGAACGCATCACAAGGATCTAGCGCGCGAAGCACACATGACCACATCACTCACAAACCTGGAACATTAACCCCACGCAGGAGTCGTGCAGATTTCGGCTTTTCCGCAGCTCACCGCATACGCGACGAAATATTCCAGGTTTCTCCGCCGCTCCGTTCCGCGTCACCGCCAATGGACGCGACCGACGCAGATCACGTCGGCACCGCACCCGGACGGCCCCTGGTCCGCGGAGGGAGACCGACTCCGCGGCAACTGCGATCTGGCCAGCAAGTTCGCCGCTGTCGTGGGCGCGTAGCAGGGCACGGATATGGCTGGCGATCATGCGGCGGAAGGTGGGTGCGGCATTCTTCTTGGGCTGGGCGTGGTGGCAGCCGAGGCAGATAACGCGCTGCCCGCGCCGCGCCCGGAACCGCTGCTCCCGCACCGCGGCCGGAGGCCGACGTCGTCCCAGAACCTGCCCTGCGAGCAGGTCCTTGGCTGGCGCAACCGCGCTGCTGGAGAACAAGGACCGCAGCGGCGAAGGCAACGTTTACGGCCCAGCCCTTAGCGGGATCGGGGTGGTCGGGTAGTTGGCGAAGTGCTGCTGGAGCGCGTGGAGGTGCCTCCCATCTCGGTGATCCTGCGAAGCACCGACCGGGCGACGAGAGTCAGAGCCGCCATCATCCGTAGCGGCAAGCTGGTCGGTCCAGCCGTCTTTGAGGTCGTCGCTGCCGAGGTCCAGAGGGTCTGGCCGGGGATCCAGGGCAGGGCCGGCGGCTGGCCCCGGATCGGGCATGCCTGTTGGGGATCGGTGGCGATGTCGTGCTGCGTGCCAACTGGGCCGCCCTCGACACGGGGCGGAATTGAATGGCCAATTCCGTTTGATGGGTTCCGGAAAATCCATACCGGGCGTTATGCGTCTTTTCTGTACAGCCTCGCTATTCGCCACCGTTCGCCACCCCTTCATTCTCTGGCAACCAGCAGTGAGGCACTTGCCCGTGGCCTAAGAATGTTCGGCGGCACCGGCTCCGCTCCGCCTGCATCGGGTAATTCCCTGGCGGGACTCCGACAAAAAGAACGGGGTGGGCCTGCCTGACCGCTAGGGAAGCGCGACGCTCTCCCTCGACCCAGCAAAGGAGCGGGCGCACCCGCAGGCGCGCTGAACTGCCATGTTGAACGAACTCATGACCGAGGCCTGGCCCGAGTACATCGCCGGCGTGCTGGTCCTGGCCACCGGTGCGGCAACCAGCGCACTGGCCAGGGCCTGGCGCCGACGCAGACGGCTTCGACAGGACCGCGAAACCGTTGCCGACAGCAGCGAGTGACTTTCCCTGACCCTGATTTCACCGGAGGTTTCCTGTGCTTGAATCCCATAACGTCGTCTTGCAGACGACAAAAAAAGTCGTCCGCAAGACGACATCAAGGCATCCGGAAGCGGAAACGCATCGAATCGACGCCTGGAATTACCTGAAAGAACCCGCGTTAGTCGACCCGGACACCTGGCTGGGCGAACTCGCCAAGATTCCCCGACCCCTGAACCACACCGGCACCTTGAGGGAGATCGCGGCCAAGTACGACCAGATCCTCGAGAGCATCGAGTTCGGCGCTCTGGAGGACCTCAGCGAGACCAAGATCCTCGCGGCCCTCCTCGTCCAGCGCGCCCTGCGGGACAAGCTCCAGATCGACGAACCACGCCTGATCGCCGCCGCGCGCCGCAAGAACATCACCTGGTCACGCCTCGCCCCGGCCATGGAGGTACGCAGTCGGCAGTCGGCCGAACGCCGCTATCTGCAACTGCGCCAGGACATCGACGGCATCGTCGGCCACGCTCTCACCCAGAGCGACCGGGTCGAAGCCGCCCGAACCCAGCGCGACCGCAGGGCCGAACAGCGCTGGGCTGCCGATCACGCCCCCGAGATTACCGAGGCGGCCCGGCGCCTGGCCGCCCTTCCCGACCTTCAGCAGCGGGCCGACTCCTGCCCCAAGGTCGCCCGCGCCAACCAGGTCGCCATCCTGCATGCACGCCGCAACGGCGACGAGAGCGACCCGGCCCCCGTGCGCACGCCGTGGCCGGACAAGCTCATCGAAACGGTCGCCGCAGAGGACGCCCACCGCAAGGCCGAAGCAGCCCTGCGGGAACTTCCCACCGCCCCAGGCCAAGACCCTCCAGCACCCGCGCCCGCACCGATGACACCGGTCAAGCACGCCCGGCTGATCCACCAGATGTTCAGCCTCGTCGGCTACGCCATCGACAGCGACAACGTCGACCTCAGCGACCACCAGGACCTCGTGGACGTGATCCGCGGACTCTACGACCAGGCCGGCTCGGCGGCCCCCCGCGCACCTGAGGACTACTGACCACTCACCACGAGGGCCGTGCACCCCAGGGCACGACGCCCCGGCTGGACGAGGGAGACCGGCCGGGGCGGGCGCCTTGCGGCGGAAGGCTCCATAAGGGGACTGCAGCCGAACGATCGTTGCCGTACGTGATGGCGGGCAAGTCCGGTACGGGCTGGCGTACAGACCGTGCCGCCAGCTCCCGTTTCGCACGAGGTGTGCCGACGTAATGGAGGCATCGGGCTACGTCGCCTCGGGCTCCGTCGGTGCTGCAGTCCCCTTCTTGCGTGGTGAGCGGCTGTGTCCCCGGGCGATGCTGCTGACCCATTACGGCTTGACCTTGAGGTGAGGTGCCATGTCGGTGTAGCTGATGCCGTCGCGTTCGTTCAGGGTCACGACGATGTGCTGCCGGCGCTGCCGCAGGATCGACTCAGCCACCTTGGCCATCCGTAGCGTCGACGGCATGACGCTGACGCCACGGGCTGCTGAAATGCGAACTCACACAGTCGCAGCTAAGCGCTTCGTTCCGGCTCGCGGCGAGTGTCGGGGACGCGGAAGCGCCGCCTGAGCCTGAACCGCAGCACTGCGTACCAGGATCCCAGCCCGAGGAGGACGGAGAGGCCGAAGCCGATCAGGAGACTTCCCCGGGTCGGAGCCGACAGCGGCAGTGACCCCATCGTCAGAGTCAGTGTGCACCCACAGACTATTCCTCCCAGGCGCGCGAACGCATGGTCCGGCTGCGGCTGCGCGGCGAGGCGGCGCCTGGCCGATGTCTCTGCGTCGGCCTGGCCGGTGCGGCGGGCGCCTCCGAGTGCCAGGGGGACGGCGAAGCGCAGGCCGTCGAGGAACTGCTTGATCCAGGGGGTGCCGCGGTCGCCGAGCACCGAGTGAAGTTCGGCCACCCACTCGCGGTGGAGGGACTTCCACACATCGTGAGACATGCCGATCCGGGTGAGATAGAGAATCAGGAACGGCAGGCGCAAGGTGACGCGCCGCGTCACGGTCATGGCCAGCTCGTAGGCGACCGCAGCGGCTACGGCTGCGATGAGCGCCGTACGCCATCCCACAAGGTCCTCGCCGAGGAACAGCGTTTCGCCCTCAGCCGCCGACGCGAGAAGTCGGCTCGCCGTCGCTAACGTGTCCACGGACTTCAGGCCCCCTGCGGATCGGTACCAGCAGTCCAGTCCGACGCCGGGGCCGGCGGGCGCATCTGCTCGCTGAGCTCGGCGAGTTCGAGGCGGGCGGTGCGCGCGCCCTCGCCGGTCATCGTGTAGTAGCGGCGAGCGGGACGCCCTTCGGTTCTGGGGTCGATGTCCTCGTCGGCGCCGACAATCCATCCAGCCCGCTCCAGCCGGGTCAGCGCCGGATAGAGCGAGCCGCTGGAGACCTTGGCTTCCTCCATCAACTGCATGCCGTAGCGGGGAGTCTGCGGCGCGGTGAGGAACGCCTGGAGGATCCTCACCACGGCGGGCGTCAGTTTGAAGTCCATGCGCTGAAGCTACACCTTGCGACGGTGCTCGATATAGCTTTCATCAGCATTGTCGTTGCCCGACATAGGGTTGAGGTGCTGAGCGTTCCGAGACCGTCCACGCTCTTTAAGTTTCCAGAGATCCTCATCGCCACGGGGTCCGCGAAGTTGCCGACGCCGTGGCGCCCAGGAAACTCGACGACCCCGATCTGCCCGAGTACGGCAACCTGGCCGGCCTGAGCTCCCTGGCCGACCACCTGATACGCCCGCTGGGCAGCAACGAGCGCACCCGTTTGCACGCCGCCTACACCAACGCCACCTGGAGGGAAGGGGAAGGAAGACCGTGATCTATTGCGGGATCGACTGGGCCGAGAAGCAGCACGACGTCGCTCTGGTCGACAACACGGGGCAGCTGCACGCCGAACGCCGCATCAGCAACGACGTGTCCGGCTACCGGCTGCTGCTGGAGCTCCTCGCCGAGTACGGCGGCACCGAGGAGACACCCATTCCGGTCGCCATCAAAACCAGCCGCCGTCTCCTGGTTGCCATACTGCGGTCGGGCAAGCGGCATGTCTTCGCGGTCAACCCGATGGCCGCCGCCCGCTACCGTGACCGGCACGGTGTCTGCCGCAAGAAGTCCGACCCCGGTGACGCCTTCGTGCTGGCTGTCTGGTCGCAGATATCTCCGGGTACGACCCCTCTTCGACCTGCGGTGCCCAAACCTGAGTGAGACACCCAGCGCACCCTGCGTCCCGGAGGAGTCCGGGCAGTCGTCCGTGCGGCGGGTCGGGTCGGAAGAGTCGCTGCGCTCGCGACCGGCGCGAATGCCGAAAGGTGCCCGAAATCGTGTGGGACGCCCGGCCTGATGCCCGGAGATCTTTGGGACTGCCCGGACATCACGGAGACCGGACACTGGCCAACATCCTGCGGACCGACATGCCCATGCACCGCCCGCCGTCGGCCGGCACCGATCTCGCCCGTGCCATCGCGGTCCTGGCCCGTGCCCAGCAGGACGCGACCTGGAACCGCCAGCAGATCGCCAACCAGCTCCGCTCCCTGCTGCGGGAGTACTACCCCGACCTTGGCGTTGGCCGTCGAGGCGCAAACAGGAGCGCTGTGGCTTGCCGCCGGGTGTGGAATGTGTCTTTCCGTATTTGTGACGCTACGTCATGTGATCAAGGTCATCTGCGGGGGTGGGGTCGGGGGTGTCCGGTAGCGGCCGTTAAGTGATCTTGGCGGTGTTGCGTCCCGGACTACTTTGCGAATCGATCACTGGTTCTTTACATCAACCAGACAGGGATGGATTCGTGAGACCTGAAGAGTTGCCCTCTGCCGTG
>NZ_JBSFEV010000039.1:0-84305 GCF_053594615.1 Streptomyces sp. NPDC001858 | reverse complement strand
CTCTCCCTGCCCGGCTCGCCGATCCTCTACTACGGCGACGAGATCGGCATGGGCGACAACATCTGGCTCGGCGACCGCGACGCCGTCCGCACGCCCATGCAGTGGACGCCCGACCGCAACGCGGGCTTCTCGTCCTGCGACCCGGGCCGGCTGTCCCTTCCCGCGATCATGGATCCCGTCTACGGGTACCAGGTCACCAACGTCGAGGCGTCGATGTCGTCGCCCTCCTCGCTGCTGCACTGGACCCGGCGCATGATCGAGATCCGCAAGCAGAATCCCGCCTTCGGGCTAGGGACGTACACCGAACTGCAGTCCTCCAACCAGGCCGTCCTCGCTTTCCTGCGGGAGGCCCCCCAGACCGGGGAAGGAGGGGACGACCTGGTGCTGTGCGTGCACAACTTCTCGCGCTTCGCACAGCCCACCGAACTCGACCTGCGCCGCTTCGACGGGCGGTATCCCGTGGAGCTCTTCGGCGGTGTCCGGTTCCCCGCCATCGGTGAACTGCCCTATCTGCTCACCCTCGCGGGCCACGGCTTCTACTGGTTCCGGCTCACCAGAGCCGCGTCCCGGATCGGTCGCCGCCTGTGAGCGTGCGCCGCGGAAAGGATGGGTCACCGTGACGAAGACCGCACCCCTGCGGCCGAGCGGCGCGAGCGGCGTCCGCTCGGTCGGGCCGCTCGCCGCGCTGCTGCGGGAGTGGCTGCCGCGGCAGCGCTGGTTCGCCGGCAAGGACCGGCCCCTCACCGATCTGCGCATGCTGTCGATGACCGAGCTGTACCCGGGCTGTCTGCATCTGCTCGTGCACGCCGGTCAGTCGGGCGTCCCGACGCCCGGGAACACTCCCCCGGCCGGCGACTGCTACCAGTTGCTCCTCGGTCTCCAGGAGCATCTGTCGCCGCGCCTCGGGCGGGCGCTGATCGGCAGGGTGGAGGACGGGCCGCTGGCCGGCCTGACCGTCCATGACGCCTTGCAGGACCCCCGTTCGGCGCATCTGCTCCTGGAGCGGATGCGCCACCCCGGCACGCTCGGCCCGCTGTCCTTCGAGTCGGACCCGTCCGTGTCGCTGCCCCCGGGGCTCGCGCCCCGGCTGCTGGAGGCCGAGCAGTCCAACACCTCGCTGGTGTACGGGGACGCGTTCATCCTGAAGATCTTCCGGCGGATCCAGCCCGGGGTGAATCCCGATCTGGAGGTGCCGGTCGCGCTGGCCGGGCAGGGGTGCGGGCGGGTGCCCGCGCCCGTGGCCTGGTTCTCGACGACGCATCCGCAGGAGGCGACGCTCGGCGTGCTCCAGCCGTTCCTGCCGGACGCCTCGGACGGCTGGACGCTGGCGCTGCGGGCGCTCGCCCGCGGGGAGGACTTCGCGGCGGAGGCCGAGGAGCTGGGGCGGGCCACGGCGGACGTCCATCTGGCGCTCGCCGCGGCCCTGCCGGCCGGCCCGGACGCGGAGGACGGGCGGACGGCGGCGGCGATGACCGAGCGGCTGGAGGCGGCCGCGCACCATGTGCCGGCGCTGCGGCCGTTCGTCCCGGGGCTGACCACCGCCTTCGGGGCGCTCTCCGTCTGCGACGCCGGTCCGCCCGCCCAGCGCATCCACGGCGATCTGCACCTCGGGCAGGTGCTGCGCGCCGGGCGCGACTGGTTCGTCATCGACTTCGAGGGCGAGCCGTCCCGTCCGCTGGCCGAGCGGCGCAGCGCCCACT
The DNA here is from genome assembly GCF_053594615.1 of Streptomyces sp. NPDC001858. Taxonomy (NCBI): domain Bacteria; kingdom Bacillati; phylum Actinomycetota; class Actinomycetes; order Kitasatosporales; family Streptomycetaceae; genus Streptomyces; species Streptomyces sp. NPDC001858. The sequence continues at coordinate 82,605 of NZ_JBSFEV010000039.1, read as the reverse complement.
CCCCGGTCCGGGACATCGCCGGGATGCTGCGCTCCTTCGACTACGCGGCCCGCCAGCGCCGGCCGTGGCGGCCCGAGTGGGCGCGCCGCTGCCGGGAGGCCTACTGCGCGGGCTATGCGGCCCGCGCGGGCTGGGACCCCCGCAAGAAACATGCCCTGCTGCGTGCCTACGAGACGGACCGAGCCGTGTACGAAGTGCTGTACGAGGCCCGTAACCGTCCCGACTGGCTCCCCGTACCCATGGCGGCGATCGAACGACTCGCCGTCCGAGGAGGCTGACCCCTGTGGCCCTGCGTGACACTTCTCTGCCCGAGTCGGCCGGCCCCCGCCCGCGCACGGCGCCCGCACTCGATCCGGCCGACCGCGGGCGGCTGCTCTCGGGCGCCCACCACGATCCGCACGCACTGCTGGGCGCCCACCCGGTGGAGGGCGGGGTCCTGTTCCGGACCCTGCGGCCCTTCGCCGACGCCGTGAGCGTCCTGATCCACGGCGATCCCACCCCGTTGGTCTCGGAGGGCGACGGGCTCTTCTCCGTCGTGCTGCCGCTCGACTCGGTGCCCGCGTACCGGCTGCTGGTGTCGTACGAGGGCGCCGAGCACAAGGTGGACGATCCCTACCGCTTCCTCCCGGCCCTGGGCGATCTCGATCTGCATCTCATCCGTGAGGGGCGGCACGAGGAGCTGTGGACGGCGCTGGGCGCCGAGCCGATGGCCCACCAGGGGGTGATCGGCACCCGGTTCACGGTGTGGGCGCCGAACGCCCAGGGGGTGCGGGTGGCCGGGGACTTCTGCTGCTGGGACGGGACGGCGTTCCCGATGCGCTCGCTCGGCGCGTCCGGGGTCTGGGAGCTGTTCCTCCCCGGGATCGGCGAGGGCGCCCGGTACAAGTTCGAGATCACCTCCCGCTACGGCCACCGCTTCCTGAAGGCCGACCCGATGGCCCGGCGCTCCGAGGTGCCGCCGGACACCGCGTCGATCGTGCACGCCTCGCACTACGAGTGGTCGGACGAGGAGTGGATGGCGCACCGGGGCGACGTTCCCGTGCACGTCGCGCCGTTCTCCGTCTACGAGGTCCATCTGCCGTCCTGGCGACCCGGACTGACCTACCGTCAGCTGGCGGAGGAACTGCCGGCCTATGTCGGCGATCTCGGTTTCACCCATGTGGAGTTCATGCCGGTCGCCCAGCATCCGTTCTCGGGTTCCTGGGGCTATCAGGTCACCGGCTTCTTCGCGCCGGCCTCCCGGCTCGGCACGCCGGACGACTTCAAGTACCTGGTGGACGCCCTGCACCGGGCCGGGATCGGCGTGATCGTGGACTGGGTGCCGGCCCACTTCCCCAAGGACGACTGGGCGTTGGCCCGGTTCGACGGGGACCCGCTGTACGAGCCCGGGGACTCCCGGCGGGCCGAGCATCCGGACTGGGGGACCTACGAGTTCGACTTCGCCCGGGTCGAGGTGCGCAACTTCCTCGTGGCGAACGCCACTTACTGGTGCGAGGAGTTCCATGTCGACGGCCTCCGGGTGGACGCGGTCGCCTCCATGCTCTATCTCGACTACTCGCGGGACTCCGGACAGTGGACGCCGAACGTGTTCGGGGGCCGGGAGGACCTGGACGCGATGGCGTTCCTCCAGGAGATGAACGCGACGGTGTACCGCCGCAGTCCGGGGGTCGTCACCATCGCGGAGGAGTCGACCGCCTGGGACGGGGTGACCCGGCCGACCGACAGCGGCGGTCTCGGCTTCGGGCTGAAGTGGAACATGGGGTGGATGCACGATTCGCTGCAGTACATCGGCAAGGAGCCGGTGCACCGCAAGTACCACCACAACGAGATGACCTTCTCGATGGTGTACGCCTACAGCGAGAACTACATCCTGCCCATCTCGCACGACGAGGTGGTGCACGGCAAGCAGGCGCTGGTCTCCAAGATGCCCGGCGACTGGTGGCAGCGGCGCGCCAACCACCGTGCGTACCTGGGCTTCATGTGGGCCCACCCGGGCAAGCAACTCCTGTTCATGGGGCAGGAGTTCGCCCAGGGCGCGGAGTGGTCCGAGGCACATGGGCCGGAGTGGTGGCTGCTCGATCCCGGGTACGCGTCGGCGGGCGACCACCGGGGGGTGCGGGACCTGGTGCGCGATCTCAACACCGTCTACCGGGCCACCCCGGCCCTGTGGGAGCGCGACACGGACCCGGCCGGTTTCCGGTGGGTGCTCGGCGACGCCGCGGACGACAACGTCTTCGCGTTCCTGCGTCACGACGCCCACGGCGCTCCGCTGCTGTCCGTCAGCAACTTCTCCCCCGTCGTCCGGCACGACTACCGGCTCTCCGTCCCCGGCGAGGTCCCGGCCTGGCGTGAGGTGCTCAACACCGACGCGGAAGGCTACGGCGGCGGCGGTGTCGGCCACCCGGCGCCGCTCGCGCCGGAGAACGGGGAGCTGAGGGTCACGCTGCCGCCCCTGGCCACGGTGTGGCTGGTGCCGGCGTCCGTGTGAACCGGCAGCGGACAGGGCAGTCGGATGCGTACCACCCGCCAGAGAGAGGCCGAATCCCGTGCGCACCGTCGGAGTGGAGGAGGAACTCCTCCTGGTCGACCCGGAGACCGGGGAGCCGCAGGCCCTGTCCGCCGCCGTCCTCGCCCGCGCCTCGCGGTGCGAGACGGAGAAGGACGTCTTCGAGAAGGAACTGCACAAGCAGATGCTCGAGTTCGCCACCCATCCGCAGTCGGCGATGGGCGAGCTCGGCGCGGAGATCGTGGACATGCGCGGGGAGGCGGCGCGGCATGCGCGCGAGGCCGGGTGCGCGGTGGTCGCGCTCGCCTCGTCGCCGCTGCCGGTGAGCCCCTCCGTCAGCATGAACCGGCGCTACCAGTGGATGGCGGAGCAGTACGGCATCGCGACGCGCGAGCAGATGGTGTGCGGCTGCCATGTCCATGTGTCCGTCGCCTCGGACGACGAGGGCGTCGCGGTCGTCGACCGGATGCGGCCCTGGCTGTCGGTGCTGTCGGCGCTGAGCGCCAACTCGCCGTTCTGGCAGGGCCGGGAGACGGGCTACAGCAGCTATCGCAGCCGGGTGTGGGCGCGCTGGCCGTCGGCGGGGCCGACCGAGCTGTTCGGTTCGGCGGAGCGCTACCACCGGCAGGTGGCGGACATGGTGGCCACGGGCACCATCCTCGACGAGGGCATGATCTACTTCGACGCCCGGCTGTCGGCGCGCTATCCGACGGTGGAGGTGCGGGTGTCGGATGTCTGTCTGCACGCGGACACCGCCGTGCTGGTGGCCACGCTGGTGCGCGGGCTGGTCGAGACCGCCGCCCGCGAGTGGGAGGCCGGGCGGGCGCCGCTTGACCACAGTGTGAGCCTGCTGCGGCTGGCCGGCTGGCGCGCCGCCCGCTCGGGGCTGAACGGCGACCTGCTGCACCCCGAGACGATGCGGCGGGTCCGCGCCGAGACGGTCGTGCGGGCCCTGCTGGAGCATGTCGAGGACGCGCTGGCGGACAGCGGGGACCTGGAGCGGGCCCGCGCGTCCTGCGCCCGGCTGCTGCGGCACGGCAACGGCTCGCGGATCCAGCGCGATGTGTGGGAACGCACCGGTAATCTGCGTGAGGTGGTCACCGCCTGTGTGCGGCACACGCAGGCCTGAGACGGCCGCCGATCCCCCGCCCGGCCTCCGGGTCCGGGGCCGCGGCGAGCCGTCCGGTCACGGCGAGATCACCAACGCGGATCACTTATTCGTTCCAGGCCACAACCGGTCCGAGCTGGGCTAGATTCGACCACCGTCGATAACAGTTCCCGTCGGCGAGGTCACAGCCCGTACACGTCAGGAGCAGCGCATGCGCGACTTCGCCCTCGCTCCCCCCAGCGCCTCGTCGCCGGTCGCGGGGCTCGTCGACAGCGTCTTCGAGACGGCCGACCGCACCCCCGGTCTCCCGGTGCTGGCACGGCGGCCCGCCGGCTCCGCCGACTGGGCGCAGGTGACGGCCGTCGAGCTGCGGGACGAAGTGGTCGATCTGGCCAAGGGGTTCGTGGCGTGCGGGATCAAACCCGGCCAGCGCGTCGCGATCATGGCGCGCACCCGGTACGAGTGGACGGTGCTCTGTCACGCGTTGTGGGCGGTGGGCGCCGAGGTCGTCCCGGTGTATCCGACGTCCTCGCGCGAGCAGGTGGAGTGGATCCTGCGGGACTCCGGCTGTGTGGGCGTGGTCGTCGAGGACGAACAGAGCGTCATGACCGTGGGATCGGTGTGCGCGGCGCTGCCCGCGCTGCGGCACGTCTGGCAGTTGGACGCGGGCGCGCTCGACGAGCTCGCGCACCGCGGCCGGTTGGTGCCGCTCACCACGATCCACTCGCTGCGCCGGATCGTGCTGCCCGACTCGACCGCGGTGATCGCCTACACCTCCGGCAGCTCGGGGCGGCCGCTGGGCTGTGCGCTGAGCCATCGCAGCCTGGCCAGCCCGTGCGACACGCTCCTGGCGGGGTGGGGGCACACGGCGGCGCGCCCGGGTGAGCAGGGACGGGTCCTGGCCTTCCTGCCGTTCTCGCATGTGTACGGGTTGATGATCCAGGGCCTGTGTCTGCGCGGCGGCATCCTGATGGGCCATGAGCCCGACCTGGGCGCGCTCTCCCAGTCGCTGCGCACGTTCCGTCCGACGTATCTGTACGCGGTCCCGTCGGTCTTCGAGAAGATCTACAAGAACTTTCTGCGGACCGCCCAGGAGACGGGCCGTGGCGCGCTGTTCGAGCGGGCGGCGGAGACCGCCCGGGACTTCGCGGCCGCCGTCGAACGCCAGCGGCTGGGCCGCGGCTCGGGGCCCGGACTCGACCTGCGGCTGCAGCACTCGCTGTTCGAACGGACGGTGTACCGCAGGCTCCGGGCCGCGCTGGGCGGCCGGGTCCAGCGCGCCACCTCGGGCGGGTCCCCGCTCCACCGCGATCTGTCACTGTTCTACGAGGGCATCGGCGTCTATGTGCACGACGGCTACGGGCTGACCGAGACCAGCGGCGGGATCACCATGCAGCCGCTGGGCCGGGAGAAGTCGGGCACCGTCGGACAGGCCCTGCCGGGCATGGACATCCAGGTGGCGGACGACGGGGAGATCCTGGTGCGCGGCCCGTCGGTGTTCCAGGGCTATGTCAACGACGAGACCGCGACCCGGGCGGCGATGTGGGGCGGCTGGCTGGCCACGGGCGACCTCGGCTTCCTGGACTCCGACGGCTACCTCACGATCACCGGCCGCAAGAAGGACGTCATCATCACCAGCAGCGGCAAGAGTGTGGCGCCGGCCGCGCTGGAGCAGCGGCTGCGGATGCATCCGCTCGTCCATCAGGCCGTGGTGGTGGGCGACAACCGGCCCTGTGTGGGCGCGCTGATCACGCTCGACCCCGAGTTCCTGGCGCACTGGCGCGGCAGCCTGACGCTGCACGGCGACCCCCAGAGCCGGGAGGCGCGCGAGGAGAACGCGCTGCGGGAGGAGGTCGGACGGGCGGTGGCCGCCGCCAACAGCGTGGTGTCCCGCTCGGAGTCGATCCGCGCCTTCCGGATCCTGCCGCAGCCGTTCGACCAGGCCAACGGGCTGCTGACGCCCTCGATGAAGCTGCGGCGCGACTCGATCGTGGAGCACTACGCGGCGGAGATCGAGGCGATGTACCAGGCGCGGGCCCGGCTGCCCCGGCAGAGTTCCGCGGATGAGGCGCTGAGCTGGGACGACGCGGACGACGTGTTCCGCTGAACCGGCCCGGATTGGCCTGCGGGGCCTCGGGAACCCTGAAAGGGGGCGACAGCGAAGAGCCGTACGAGAAAGGACGACGGTCCCGGCAGCGACGGGGCCGCACACACGACATGGCAACCGAGCCGCGCGGTGACGACGCACTGACCGCCTGGGCGATCCCGGGCAGCACGGCCCGGTTCGCGGGCGATCCGCAGGACGTGACGGGGGCGCGGCTGGCCGCGGAGGAGTTCCTGCGCGAACTGGCGCGGACCTCGCCGCCCGCCACGCCGGAGTGCTGGCACGACATCGTGCTGATCGTCACCGAGTTGGCCGCCAACGCGGTCCAGTACGCGCCGGGCCCCTTCGACCTGCGGCTGCGCCCCACGTTCGACGGGGTGCACATCACGCTCCACGACTCCAGCAGCACCCCGCCGACGCCGCGGCCGTTCCGTCCCGACAGCGGGGGCGGGGGCATCGGCTGGTACCTCGTCCAGACGCTGTGCCGTCAGGTCAGCGTGGTGCCGAACGAGGCGGGCCGCGGGCAGGGCAAGGACGTCCACGTCTTCCTGCCGTGGTGAAGGCGTGGTCCGTGGTGAAGGCTCGGTCCGTGGTGAAGGCGCGGGCTGGCTTCCCGCTCAGGCCGACGTCGTGCCGCGCGGGGTCAGCCGGCGGTAGTGGTCGCCGACGGCCGTGAGGTACGCCGGGTCCCTCGTCTCGCTGTCGGTGCGGAACCGCGGTGCTTCCTTGACCTCGTCCCCGGTGCAGGCCAGGGACACCTTGCGGCCCGCGTGGTCGATGCCCGCCACGAGGCCGACCGGGACGACGGCGCTCCGGCCGAAGAGCCAGACGCCGGTGTCGACGACCAGGTGCCGCATGCCGTGCGGACCGGCCTCGCGTTCCACGTGTCCGAGGGTGCCGTCGGCCGTGACGACGGCGTAGCCGGTCAGGTTCTGCCCTTCGGCAGAGCCGCTGCCCGGCGCGTACGACCAGATTCCGTCGATGGTCACGCTGCTCCCTTCTCTCCTTCACTGCTCAATTACCCGTCCGTGGCGGCCGCATTCGAACTCCGGTCGCCCGTTCCGGATGCCATGGGCTGTTCAAGGCCATCGGCAGGGGGCGTATACAGGCCGTTCGGCGGGTACGACGGTGGCCTCAGGAGAAACGTTCGTCTGCATGCCTCGCCCGGCTGGCGGAACCGGCCCGGGCGCGGTGGGATCGACGAGTGGCGAAGCACCCGGGGGGCGGGGCTCGCGCAGACGTCGGGGCAGACCGCCTGGAGCCGCAGAAAGGGATGGACATCGTGACACGACCCAGGATCCTGGTGGTGGGCGCCGGCTTCGCGGGAGTGGGGTGCGTTCGGCGTCTGGAACGCAGGCTCGCCGCCGCGGAGGCCGACGTCACTCTGGTGACGCCGTACTCCTACCAGCTCTATCTGCCGCTGCTGCCGCAGGTCGCCTCAGGGGTGCTGACACCCCAGTCGATCGCTCTGTCCCTGCGTCGCAGCCGGCGGTACCGCACCCGGATCATCCCGGGCGACGCCATCGGCGTGGACCTCAAGTCGAAGGTCTGCGTCGTCCGGACCATCACCGACGAGATCGTCAACGAGCCGTACGACTACATCGTGCTGGCTCCGGGCAGTGTCACCCGCACCTTCGACATCCCGGGGCTGACCGACAACGCCTTCGGGATGAAGACCCTCGCGGAGGCCACCTACATCCGCGACCACGTGATCAGGCAGCTGGACCTCGCCGACGCCAGTCACGACCCCGCCGAGCGGGCCTCGCGGCTGCAGTTCGTGGTGGTGGGCGGCGGCTACGCGGGCACCGAGACCGCCGCCTGTCTGCAGCTGCTCACCCACAACGCGGTCAAGCGCTATCCGCGGCTGGACCAGAAGCTGATCAAGTGGCATCTGATCGACATCGCCCCGAAGCTGATGCCGGAACTCGGCGACAAGCTCGGGCTCAGCGCCCAGGACGTGCTGCGCGGGCGCGGGATCGAGATCTCGCTCGGCGTGTCCATCGCCAAGGCGGGCCCGGAGGAGGTCACATTCACCGACGGGCGGGTGCTCCCGACCCGGACCCTGATCTGGACGGCGGGGGTCGTGGCGAGCCCGCTCATCGCGACGCTGGGCGCGGAGACGGTCCGCGGGCGGCTCGCCGTCGGGGCCGAGCTGAATCTGCCGGGCAGCGACGGGGTGTTCGCGCTGGGCGACGCCGCCGCCGTGCCCGACGTCGCTAAGGGCGAGGAGGGCGCGGTCTGCCCGCCGACCGCGCAGCACGCGATGCGGCAGGGCAAGGTCGTCGCCGACAACGTCATCGCGACGCTGCGGGGGCAGTCGCTGCGGCCGTATGTGCACAAGGACCTCGGTCTGGTCGTCGATCTCGGCGGCACGGACGCCGTCTCCAAGCCGCTGGGCGTCCCGCTGCGCGGGCTGCCCGCGCAGGCGGTGGCCCGCGGCTACCACTGGGGGGCGCTGCGCACGGGCGTGGCCAAGACGCGGGTGCTGACGAACTGGACGCTGAACGCGGTCGCGGGCGACGATTTCGTGCGCATGGGCTTCCGGGCGCGCCGGGAGTCGAAGCTGAGGGACTTCGATCACACGGACCGCTATCTGACGCCCGAGCAGGTGCGGGCGCAGGTCGAGGGGAACGGCCCGGGGAGCGCCTGAGGTCCGGGCGGAGGAGGACGGACGGCGGGAGAGACGGTGGGCGAGAGTCCGGCGGCGTGAAGGCGGCGGCGTGAGGGGGGCGGCGTGAGGGCGGCGGCGCGGTCGTTCGGCGCTCGGGGGCGGGATCGCATCGCGGCGTCCGATCCCGGACTGCTGCGGCTGGCGGCCGGGCTGCGCACGGTCGGCGCGATCACCTGCACGCTGGCCGTGCTGTCCCTGCTCGGCGCGGACGTCTCGCATCTGGTCGCGGGGGCGATCGCGGCGATGGTCGCCACGTTCGCCATCCGGGAGAAGCAGCGCGACCGGCAGGCCGTCACGCTGGCGCTGGGCCTGCCGGTGGGGCTGGCCTCGGTCTCCCTGGCGGCGCTGCTCAGCTCCGAGGTGGTGGCCGGTGCCGTCTTCTTCGTCGCCCTGATCTGCGGCGCGGTGTACGGCCGCCGGTTCGGCGACCGGGGCACGGCGCTGGGGCTGATCGCCTTCCAGGTCTACTTCATGGCGTTGTTCGTCGGCGTCGGGACGTCCGACCTGGCGGGGTACCACGCGGTGCTCGCCATCGCCTTCGCGTGCAGCGCGCTGGCCCGGTTCGTGCTGGTGCCGCAGACCCCGGCGGGGATTCTCCAGCGGCTGCGGCTGGCGTTCCGGGCGCGGCTGGCGCAGTTGCTCGACGCCCAGCTCGACCTGCTCGACGCCGGCCCCGACGACGTGGACAAGGCCCTCGCCCAGGTCCGCGAGGGCACCGCCCGGCTGCACGAGACGGCCATGATGATCCACGGCCGGCTGGAGGAGGGCACTCCGGACGAGGCGACGGCCCGGCTGGTGCAGCGCCGGGTCGCCGACGCGGAGATCGCCGCCGAGCGGCTGGGGCTGCTCCTGCTGACGGCCCGCAGCGCCGAGCGCGCCGACACCCTGACCCTGCATCTGCCGGGCGCGCCGCTGCCGGAGGCCGGCCGTCTCCCCGTCCGGGACGAGTCCCTGGACGCCCTGCGCCGCGATCTGCGGGCCCTGGGGCTGCTCGTACGGCATCCCGTCGAGGAGGCGACGGGCACGGCGTTGTCGCAGGTGCGCAACCGGCTGCTCGACTACCGGGACGAGGAGAACCTGCCGCGGGCCTCGCCCGCCGTGCAGGACGTCTTCCGGGGCGTCGGCGAGGCGGCGCGTGCGGTGCTGGGGCTGCGGATCGCGCTCGACGGGCCGCAGGACGAGTCCGACGACAGCCCCGAGACGGCCCGCTCCCGCGAGGAACTGGACGCGGAGGACGCCTCGATCGGCGTCGCCGAGGAGGACGAGGGCGCGGCGGCCGGGGCAAAGGGGCTGCGGCGGCCGACGACCCGGGCCGCGGTGCAGATCGCCGTCGGGTCGTCGCTGGCCATCGTCGGCGGCGAGCTGCTCTCCTCGCACCGCTGGTACTGGGCGGTGCTGACCTGCTGGATCGTCTTCCTCAACACCTCCTCGACCGGGGAGATCCTGGTCAAGGGCTATCGACGGCTGCTGGGCACCGTGCTCGGCGTGGTCGCGGGCATCGTGCTGGCGGGGGTGGTCGGACACCACACCTGGACGGCGTTCGCGGTGGTGCTGCTGTGCGTGTTCGCGATGTTCTACACGGCCCCGCTGTCGTACACGCTGATGTCGTTCTTCGTGACGGCGGCGCTGGGTGTGCTGTACACGCTGCTGCACACCTACAGCCTGTCGGTGCTGGTCCTGCGGATCGAGGAGACGGCGCTGGGGGCGGCCTGCGGGATCGTCGCGGCGGCCCTGGTGCTGCCGGTGCACACGGACCGGCGGACCAACGAACTGCTGGGGACCGTGCTGGACCGGCTGACCGAGGTGACGGAGGCCGCCGTGGAGCAGCTCAGCGGCGGTCCGCCGGCCGAGCTGCTGGACCGGGCCCGTGATCTGGACCAGGCGCTGGCCGATCTACGGGCGGCCACGCAGCCCCTGACGCATCCGGTCACCCCGCTGCGGACCCGGCGGGACACGGCCCAGTACGTCGTCGCGCTGCTGGAGACCTGCGCCTATCACGCCCGCTCGCTGGCGGCCACGGCGGAGCTGCTGCCGACGCATCCGTCGATCGCGGCGGACCCGCGGCTGCGCCGGGCCGGGCAGCGCATCCTGCACAACATCGGGGCCGTCGCCGCGCGGGTCGCGGACGAGCGGAGCACCGTCGGCGTGCTGACCGGGCCGAGCGTCGCCGCCCTGCTGAAGCCGGGCGGGGCGGGGACCCCGCGCTACGGCCGGGTGACCGACCGGGTGCTGCGGCACCTGCAACGGCTGGACGAGGCGGTGGTCGGCCTCGCCCGCCCGCTCGGGGTGCGGATCGCTCCGGTGGCGCCGCCGCCGAAGTGAGCGCGGTCCCGCCGCGGCTTCGGTCGGCGTCAGAAGTCCGTGGGCATGCCGCTCGCCTCCGCGATGCCCCGCAGTTCCTCGGTGTCCCGGTGGCGCTGCATGATGATGCCCGCGATCTCGGCGAGACGGCCGGGGTCGGACGCGGTGACCGCGTCGGTGACCACTCGGACCGGGCCGGTGCCGTCGACGTCGATCTCCACCAGCCGGTTGTCCAGCCGGCCGGTGACCGCGGTGGCGATGACCAGGGCGGCCTCGTCGCGTATCTCCTGGGGCAGGTGTTCGGCGTCCTCCGGGTCGAGGGCGAAGTCCAGACTCTGCGACGGCTGTTCGTCGAGAGCGCGCAGGGCGGGGGCGACGACCCTCAGCAGGCGCTGGTAGTCCTCGCTGTCCATGCGGACGCGCAGCAGGTCGAGGTACATGTCCACGGGCCGCTCGTCGCTCGGGAACTCTGATTCGTCCATCTGGACCGAGTTCCCAGGGAGCGGCACGTCAGACCTCGCGGCGTCAACGCAGCGCTTCCTGGCGCACCCGGGCGCAGCTGCGGCTGATGAGCCGGGAGACGTGCATCTGGGAGATGCCCAGCCGGTCGGCGATCCTGCTCTGTGTCATGTCCTCGAAGAAGCGCATGTAGAGGATGGCGCGTTCGCGTTCCGGCAGCCGGCGCAGGCTCTCCCTGGCGGACTCGCGGTCGACCACGACGTCGAAGGAGGAGTCGGCGGCGCCGAGGGTGTCGGCGAGGCTGTAGCCGTCGTCGCCGGCCGGGGCCTCGGCGTCCAGCGAGAGGGTGCTGAAACTCTCCAGGGCCTCCAGACCGGCCGCCACCTCGTCCTGTGTGAGACCGGTGTGGGCGGCGAGGTCGGCGGCCGAGGGCTCGGGGGCGCCCGGCCGCTGGCTGAGTTCCCGACGGGCGACGCGCACCTTGTTGCGCAGTTCCTGCACGCGCCGCGGCACGCGCAGCGCCCACATGCGGTCGCGGAAGTGCCGTTTGATCTCTCCGGTGATGGTGGGCACGGCATAGCTCTCGAACGCGCCGCGGTCGGGGTCGAAGCGGTCGACGGCCTTGACCAGTCCGAGGGCCGCCACCTGCCGCAGGTCCTCGACCGCCTCGCCGCGGTCGCGGAACCGGCCGGCGATCCGGTGCGCCATGGGTAACCAGGCGGTGACGATCTCCTCGCGCAGGGCGTCCCGCTCCGGCCCCGCCGCCAGGGTTACCAGCCGGACGAACCGGCTCATGGTGTCGGGCGAGTCGTCGTGGGTGCGGCGAGAGGGTGCGGTGCGTGCAGCAGGCGTAGCAGGTGCGGTGGGTGCGGTGCGTGTGCTGGTTGCGGTGCGTGTGCTGGTTGCGGTGGGACGGCTTGTCGACATGTCGATGATGGGCATGCGAAATCGCTCCTGAAGAGTGGTTTCAGGGACTGCCGACGGGAGGGCTCCTGCCGTCCGGGGGCTCGTGCGGCCCCCGGGGCGGACCTACCGCTCCCCTCGGCGCGCCTCCGGTCCGAAGCACGAACCTCCGTCTGCCCGGCCCCTGCGGGAGCAAACTCGGGGTGCGCGAAAGTCGCCGGCACGGAGCAGGTCGGAGCAGGTCGGAGCAGCACGGAGCGGCGCGGAAGTGAAACCGGTCACGTGACCCGGTTAGGTATGCGCGAAATCTACGTGAATGGTTTACGGTTCACTCAGACGTGGTGAGCGGGGTCGACGCTACTCCTCCTCCGTTCGCCACCCTTTACTGCCCTGGCTGGCTTCCCCCGTCCAGCCAGGGCTTTTCCATGCGCCCGTACGGAAAGCACCCTCCGCCGAGGTGCCCCGGGCGACGGCAACGGCTGAAATGGAAGGGGAAAACCCCCTCCATCGACCGCCGGCGAGGAGCTCCGCGCCATGACCAAAGCGACCAAACTCCTGAACGCCCTTCCCCCACCCCAACGGCAGCGCCTCATGGAGCTCGCCCGTGAGGTCTCCTTCGCCGACGACGCCCGGATCTTCGAGGCGGGCGGCACGGCCGACCGTTTCTGGGTCATCCGCTCCGGCGCGGTCTCGCTCGACCAGCAGGTGACGTCCCAGCGGCGGGTGAGCGTCGCCAGTCTCGGCGCCGGCGACATGCTGGGCTGGTCCTGGCTGTTCCCGCCGTACCAGTGGGACTTCGGCGCCGAGGCGTTCAGCCCGGTGCGCGCCTACGAGTTCCAGGCGCAGCCCGTCCTCAAGCTGTGCGAGGAGGACCCGGCGCTCGGGATGTCCCTGGTGCGGATCGTGGCCGAGATCCTCGCCCACCGGCTGGAGATGACCCGGGGCAGACTGATGGACCAGTACGGGACCCACGGACGCCGGGCGCTGTAGCGTCAGATGCGGTACCGGCGCAGCGCGGGCACCGCCACCGCCAGGGCCAGCATCAGGGCGACGACCAGCAGCCCGCCGCCGGTGACGGCCGCGCGGGGGCCGAAGGCCGCGCCCGCCGTGCCGTGCAGGACGTCGGCCAGCCGGGGGCCGCCCGCCACGACGACCGTGAACACGCCCTGCATCCGGCCGCGCATCTCGTCGGTGGCCGCCGACAGCAGGATCGCCCCGCGGAAGACCATGGAGACCATGTCGGCGATCCCGGCGCAGGCCAGGAACACCACGGCGAGCCACAGGCTGCCGCTGAGCCCGAAGCCCGCGATCGACACGCCCCAGGCGACGACCGCGCCGATGACCATCCAGCCGTGCCGACGCGCGCGGGAGAACGTGCCGGAGAACAGTCCGCCCAGCACCGCCCCGATGGGGATCGCCGCGAACAGCAGACCGAGGGCCAGCCCCTCGCCGTAGGGGGCGTACGTCTCGGCGGCGAGCTGCGGGAACAGGGCCCGGGGCATGCCGAAGACCATGGCGATGACGTCGGCGAGGAAGGACAGCAGCAGGACCTTGTGCCGCGCGATGTAGCGGAACCCCTCGACGATCTCCCGCAGCCCGGCGCGCCGCGCGGTCGTGGTCGCGGGCGGGGGCAGCGCGGGCAGCCGGGCCACGGCCCACAGCGTCACGCACAGCGCGACGGCGTCCAGGAGGTACAGCTCGGGCAGCCCGATGACCGGGATCAGGGCGCCCGCGAGCAGCGGGCCGGCGACCAGGCCGGTCTGCATGACGGTCGAGCCGAGCGCGTTGGCGGCGGCCAGTTCCTCCGCGGGGACCAGCCGGGCGATGGAAGCGGTGCGGGCGGGGGAGTTGAGGCCGAAGAACGCCTGCTGGGTGGCGAGCAGCACCATCAGCACGGCCACCGACTCGACGCCGGAGACCGCCTGGAGCCAGAAGAGCACCGAGGTGACGGCGATGCCGCTGTTGGTGACCAGCAGCAGCTTGCGCCGGTCGACGGTGTCGGCCACCGCGCCGCCCCACAGCGCGAACAGCACCATCGGCAGCAGCCCGGCGAGGCTGGCGTAGCCGACCCAGGCGGAGGAGCCGGTGATGTCGTAGATCTGCTTGGGCACGGCGACGGCGGTGAGCTGGCTGCCCACGGCCGTGACGATGGTCGAGGACCACAGCCGTCGATAGGCCGGCCGGCGCAGGGGGCGGGTGTCCATCGCCCAGCCGCGCCAGCCGCGCCGGGGGCCGCCCGCCGGACTCGGGTCGCCGTCGGCCCCGGACTCAGGTGCGGACTCGGGTGCGGTGCTGCTCTCGCTGGTGTCCACGCGCTTCCTGGCTGTTCGTTACATCTTTCGACTCGGGGGGCCACTATCCCAGCACCGCCTGAGATTTCGCTTCCCTTTTGGACATGCAATCTCAGATTGCGGACATCAGGCCCCGGTGACGAGCAGCACGCCGAGGGCGATCATCGTGGCGGCGACGAGACCGTCCAGGACGCGCCAGGCGGCGGGGCGGGTCAGGAAGCGGCCGAGCAGCCGGGCCCCGAAGCCCAGCGCGGCGAACCAGCAGACGCTGGCGAACGCGGCGCCGAGGCCGAAGGTCCAGCGCAGCGGGCCGCGGTCGGCGGCGACGGAGCCGAGCAGGAAGACGGTGTCGAGGTAGACGTGCGGGTTGAGCCAGGTCAGCGCCAGACAGGTCAGCACGGCCCGGCGCAGCGATCCCGTCCCCTCGCCCTCCGCCGCCAGGGCGCCTGCCGGCCGGAACACCCGCCGGGCCGCCAGGGCCCCGTAGCCGAGCAGGAACAGTCCCCCGATCCAGCCGACCACGGTCAGCGCGTCCGGCCAGGCGACCACCAGCGCGCCCACCCCGCCGACCCCGAGGGCGATGAGCAGGGCGTCGGACAGGGCGCAGATCCCGACGACGGCGAGGACCGCGTCCCGGCGGATCCCCTGGCGCAGGACGAAGGCGTTCTGGGCTCCGATGGCGACGATGAGCGACAGACCGGTGCCGAATCCGGCGGCAGCGGCGGCGAGAGCGTTGGACATGACGTCCACGCTAGGGAAGCGATCACAGGGAGTACAGCTAAAGATTTTTACGTATCATTAGCGCTCGTGATGATCGGATGATGACCGACCTCCCGCTGGACCAGGTGCGGACCCTGCTCGCGGTGGTGGACGAGGGCACCTTCGACGCGGCCGCCGCCGCGCTGCATGTGACGCCGTCGGCGGTCAGCCAGCGCGTCAAGGCGCTGGAGCAGCGCACCGGCCGGGTGCTGCTGCTGCGCACCAAGCCGGTCCGGGCCACGGAGTCCGGGGAGATCGTCGTGCGGTTCGCCCGCCAGCTGGCGCGGCTGGAGCGCGACACGCGGTCCGAGCTGGGCATGAGCGGCGAGGACGAGCCGACCCGGGTGACGGTCGCGGTCAACGCGGACTCGCTCGCCACCTGGTTCCTGCCGGCCCTCACCCGGGTGTCGCAGGAGCCGCGGCTCTGTTTCGAACTGCACCGCGAGGACGAGACCCGTACGGCGGAACTCCTGCGGGAGGGGCGGGTGATGGCCGCGGTGACCTCGTCGCCCGACCCGGTGACCGGCTGCACCGTGCGCCCGCTGGGCACCATGCGCTACCAGGCCGCCGCGAGCCCGGAGTTCGTGGACCGCCATCTCACCGACGGTCCGCTCCACGAGACGCTGGCCCGGGCGCCCGTGATGACCTTCGACCGCAGCGACGACCTCCAGGACGCGTTCGTCCGCCGGCTGCGGGGCGGCGCGGGCGGCGCGAGCCGGACCCGACACGCCGTGCCGACCTCGGAGGGTTTCGTGACGGCGGTCGCCGCCGGGTTCGGCTGGGGCATGGTGCCCGAGGCGCAGGCGGAAGCCCTGCTGCGCTCCGGCCGGCTGATCCCCCTGGCCCCCGACCTGCCCCTGGACATCCCGCTGCACTGGCAGATGTGGAAGCTCGACTCGCCCGCGCTGGCGGCCGTGGCGGCGGCGGTGACGGCGACCGCGGCCCAGACCCTCAGACCCTGACCCTCGGACCCTGGCCCTCAGGTCCTGACCCTCAGGTCCTGACCCGGGCCAGCGTCTGCTCCGCGCTGTCCAGCAGCATCTCCAGCGCCGTCGGATAGGCGCTGGTCACCATGCGGGACGCCAGCAGGGGGCTGCCTCCGCGATGCGCGGGTGCGTCTCGGCCGGCAGCCGGGCGTACGTCGAGCGCCACATCGCGTCGTCGGCGCGCTGCGCGGCGCGGGGCAGCGCCAGGGCGGCCGCGTCCAGGGCGGCGAAGGCCAGGGTCTGGTCGATGAAGGCGTGGTAGATCCGCACGGTCTCCGGCAGCGGGAACCCGGCGGTGCGCAGCACCTCCAGGACGGCCTCGTCGGCGGCGAGCTCGTTGGCCCGGCCGGTGACCCGGCTCGCGGTGAGCTGGGCGGCCTGCGGGTGGGCGACGTAGACGGCGTGGATGCGCACCCCGATGGCGTGCAGGTCCGTCCGCCACTGCCCCGACGGCCGCCAGCCGCGCAGCGCCTCGCCGATGAGCGCGTCGCCGATGGCGAGGGTCAGCTCGTCCATGCCCCGGAAGTACCGGTACAGGGTGCTGGGGTCGCAGTCCAGGGCGAGGCCGAGACGGCGGGCGCTGAGGCCGGTGCTGCCGTGTTCGCGCAGCAGGCGCAGCGCGGTCTCGACGATGGTCCGCTCGGACAGCACGACGCCGCCCTTGGTGGGCCGACGCCGACGCCGCTTCTCCTCGGGTACCACGGGTTTGGCCACCGCGCCCGCCTCCTGCCCTCTCGCTCCGGCGCGTCCTGTCGCCCTCGCACTCTTATGCCAACACCATTGACCTTAAGCGAGCCCCGGGCGTTGCATCTCCCGTAGGGCCCCTTTGCAGCGTGCTTCGCACGGAAAAGTCCGCAGTCCCGATCGAGGGAGTTCTCGTCATGCGTGTCCTGCTCGTGGGCGCCGGCGGCGTCGGTACCGCCATCACCCGGATCGCCGCCCGGCGTCCGTTCTTCGAGGCGATGGTGGTCGCCGACCACGACCCCGCCCGGTCCGCCGCGGCCGTCGCCGCGCTCGACGGCGACGACCGGTTCCACGCCGAGCGGGTGGACGCCGGCGACGAGGCGGCCGTCGCCGCCCTGCTCGCCCGGCACCGCTGCGACGTCCTGCTCAACGCCACCGACCCGCGGTTCGTGATGCCGCTGTTCCACGCGGCACGCGCCGCCGGGGCCACCTATGTCGACATGGCGATGTCGTTGTCGCGGCCGCATCCGGAGCGGCCGTACGAGGAGTGCGGGGTCAGGCTCGGCGACGCGCAGTTCGCCGAGGCCGACGACTGGGCCGAGGCAGGCGCTCTGGCCCTGGTCGGCATGGGGGTCGAGCCGGGCCTGTCGGACGTCTTCGCCCGGTACGCGGCCGACGAGCTGTTCGACGAGATCGAGGAGATCGGCATCCGCGACGGCGCGAACCTCGTCGTCGAGGGCCATGACTTCGCGCCCTCCTTCAGCATCTGGACCACGATCGAGGAGTGCCTGAACCCGCCGGTGGTCTACGAGGCCGACCGCGGCTGGTTCACCACCGCGCCCTTCAGCGAGCCCGAGGTGTTCGACTTCCCCGAGGGCATCGGCCCGGTGGAGTGCGTGAACGTCGAGCACGAGGAGGTGCTGCTCGTGCCGCGCTGGGTGAAGGCGCGCCGGGTCACCTTCAAGTACGGCCTGGGCGCGGAGTTCGTCGAGACGCTGAAGACGCTGCACCGGCTGGGGCTGGACCGCACCGCGCCGGTGACCGTGCCGGGCGCGCAGGGGCCGGTGCCGGTCTCGCCCCGGGACGTGGTGGCCGCCTGTCTGCCCGACCCGGCGACCCTGGGCGAGCTCATGCACGGCAAGACGTGCGCCGGCACCTGGGTGCGGGGCGTCAAGGACGGTGCGCCGCGCGAGGTGTACCTGTACCACGTGGTCGACAACCAGTGGTCGATGGCCGAGTACGGCAGCCAGGCCGTGGTGTGGCAGACGGCCGTCAACCCGGTGGTCGCGCTCGAACTGCTCGCCACGGGCGCCTGGTCCGGGGCGGGCGTCCTCGGGCCGGAGGCGTTCCCGGCCCGTCCGTTCCTCGACCTGCTGACGGAGTACGGCTCCCCGTGGGGCCTGCGGGAGCAGTGAGCCCCCTCCGCGCGCCGCCCGCCTCAGCCGTCGCCGGGCGGCGGCGCGGCGGGCAGCCTCAGGGTGAAGACGCTGCCCGCCCCCGGGGTGCTGGCCGCGGCCGCCGTGCCGCCGTGGGCGGCCGTCAGCTGACGGACGATCGGCAGGCCGAGGCCGCTGCCGCCGGTGCGTCGGCTGCGCGACTTCTCCGCCCGCCAGAACCGCTCGAAGACATGCGGCAGATCCTCCGGGGCGATGCCCGAGCCGGTGTCGGCGACCTCCACGACGACCTCGTCCCCCTCGCTGCGGGCGGTCAGGGTGACCGTGCCGTCCGCCGGGGTGTGGCGTACGGCGTTGGCGACCAGGTTGCCGAGCACCTGCCGCAGCCGCAGCGGGTCGGCGTCCAGCCAGGGGGCGCCGTCGGTCTCCGTGCGCAGGGCGACTCCGGCCGCGTCGGCGGCGACCCGGTGGGCCGCGGCGACCTGGGCGAGCAGATCGTCGGCGGGCACCGGTTCGCGGTGCAGGAGCAGGGTGCCCGCGTCGGCGGCGGCGAGATCGCGCAGGTCGTCGATGACCCGCTGGAGGACCAGGGCCTCGTCGTGCAGCGCGCCGAGCAGTTCGGCGTCGGGTTCGACGAGGCCGTCGCGGGTGACCTCCAGCCAGCCGCGGATATTGGTGAGCGGACTGCGCAGCTCGTGGGCCACATCGCTGACCAGGGCCTTGCGCTGGACCTCCAGTCGCTCCCGGCGCTCGGCGAGGTCGTTGAACGCCTCCGCGAGGATCCCGGTCTCGTCGCGGGTCGTGACGGGTACGCGCGCGTGCCGGTCGGGCGGCTGCTGTGCGGCTTCGGTGAGGGCGCGCAGCGGCCGGACCAGACGGGTGGCGACGACGGCGCTC
Organism: Streptomyces sp. NPDC001858; assembly: GCF_053594615.1. Lineage (NCBI taxonomy): Bacteria > Bacillati > Actinomycetota > Actinomycetes > Kitasatosporales > Streptomycetaceae > Streptomyces > Streptomyces sp. NPDC001858. The sequence goes on along the minus strand of NZ_JBSFEV010000039.1, from coordinate 63,542 downwards.
ACGGCCACGGTGACGGCCAGCACCAGGCCTGCCGCGCCGACGACCTTCGCCTTGTTGCCCGAGGACATGTCCCAGCGGGGTCCCGCGCCGCTGTCCCCGCCGCCGAGGAACAACTCGGCGACCGGGGCCACATACGGGTCGAGCTGGGCGCGGCGGGCGTCCTGCAGACAGGTCTGGGCCGCGCGCAGGGCGGTCTTCCCGCCGACCACGTCTCCGAACATGGGTACCGGGGTCGCGTCCTCGCCGGGCAGGCCGGTGAGGCCGGGGCTGGTGTCGAAGGCCACCGGGGTGTCGGGATCCACGCCCACCCGGACCAGACAGCCGCCGGCCTGCTTCTGCAGCGCGGCCACCGCGTTCTCCTCCGTGATCGTCGGGATGCCCAGTCGTCCGTCGGCGCACTGCTCGGCCACATAGCCGGAGAGCACACGGCCGTCCGGGTCCGTGAGGACGGAACGGCCGCTCGGGATCGTGATGAGGGTCGTGTCGACGCCGTACCCGGTAAAGCAGGCCTGCCGCTTGCGGGCGACCTTGTCCAGCGTCGTGCGTTCCGTCGCCGTGAGCCGGTACGGGCCCACCGCCCGCGGGTCGATGCCGCTGAGCTGGGCGCCGGGCTCGCTGTAGGTGTCGGTGTGCAGCGGGTCGACGGTGGCGGCGGCGTGCGGCGGGAGGGAGGTGCCGCGTGGTGCGGAGTCGGCGAGGAGCGTGCCGTCGGCGGCGCTCAGGGCGATGCGCCGGCCGGTCCCCGCGGACAGCTCACGGACGACGGCCTGGACGCCCGTCCACTCCGGGTGGGTGGCCGCGTAGCCGCTGAGCCGCGCGAGGATGTCCATGTCGTCGGCGAGGGCCTGGCCCTGCTCCTCCCGCAGCGCGCGGGTGGTGGTGGTGACCGCCAGCCAGGCGGTGGCGGCCACCGAGCACACGGCGATCAGGACGGACGCGCTCAGCAGCCGGACCAGCAGCCGCTTGCGCAGCGGTATGCGGGCGCGGTTCACGCGCGGCTCCCGCTGAGCTTGTAGCCGACGCCGAACACGGTCAGCAGCCGTACGGGTCTGCGCGGGTCGGCCTCGATCTTCCGGCGCAGGTTCATGATGTGCACGTCCACGGCCCGTTCGGTGGAGGCGCGGTCGAAGCCCCGGGTGCACTGGAGCAACTGCCGCCGGGAGAAGACCCGTTCGGGTTCGGAGGCCATCGCCAGCAGGATCTGGAACTCGGCCGGGGTGCATTCCACCGGCTCGCCGTCGCACCGCACCTCGTGCCGCTCCGGATCGACGGCGAGCCCCGCCGTCCGTACGACGGGATCGTCGCGCCGTTCGCCGCCGGCCCGGCCGCTGCGGCGCAGCACGGTACGGATCCGGGCCATCAGCTCGCGCGGGCTGTACGGCTTGGTCATGTAGTCGTCGGCGCCCAGTTCCAGGCCGAGCAGCACATCGTCCTCGGCGGCGCGGGCGGTCAGCATCAGCACCGGGATGTCGTCGCCCCGGCGCAGCACGCGGCACACGCCGAACCCGTCGACGACCGGCAGCATGAGGTCGAGGACGACGAGGTCCGGGCGGTCCCGCCGGACCGCGTCCAGCGCGGCCGAGCCGTCGTGCACGACGGTGGCGGTATGGCCCTCGGCGAGCAGCGAGCGGCGGATGAGTTCGGCCTGCATCGCGTCGTCCTCGGCGACCAGCACATGAGCGCACACGCGACAACTCCGTCTTCTCGGCGGGCCGGACAGGCGTGGTCGGCCATGACGACCACGGGGGGTGCGTGATCACGGGTCGACCATGGCCGACGGTTGTTTGGAACTCGTCAGGTTCCGGGCGCCTGTTCGGATTCTATGAACTGCATCTGTGAACTGCTGCTACGCACGGCTTCTACGCGCTGCTGCTATGCACTGCTGGGCTGGGCGGGCTTGCCCTGACCGTAGAGCCAGGCCTGGAAGAGGGCGCCGAGGTCGTGCCCCGACTCCCGTTCGGCGAGGCGCTCGAACTGGGCGGTGGTGCCGTTGCCGTAGCGGTGTGCGGTCGCCCAGGCGCGCAGGACGCGGAAGAAGGCGCGGTCTCCGACGGTGGTGCGCAGGACGTGCAGGGTCATGGCGCCGCGGTCGTAGACGGGGGCGCCGAAGATGTTCGCGCCGCTGCCGGGGTCGCCGGGCGGGAACTCCCACAGGCCGTCGTCGGCGGGGGTGGCGTACAGGCGGTCGAAGGTCTGCTGGGCGCTGTCGCCGCCGTGCTGTTCGGCGTAGAGCCACTCGGCGTAGGTGGCGAAGCCCTCGTTGAGCCAGATGTCCTTCCAGGAGGTGAGGGAGACGGAGTCGCCGAACCACTGGTGGGCGCTCTCGTGGACCAGGGTGCTCAGGTCGGGGGCGCGGTCGTACACGGGCCGGGTCTGGGTCTCCAGGGCGTAGCCGACGTTCGGGGCCCGGTCGACGATGGAGCCGGCGGCGCGGAACGGGTAGGGCCCGAACAGCCTGCTCCCCCACTCCAGCACGGACGGCAGTTGTTCGAGGACGGGCGTCGCGGCGGCGGCCTCGCGCGGGTCGACGGCGTCGTAGACCTTGACGCCGTCGCGGGTCGTGTACTGCTCGACCTGGAACTTCCCCACGGTCGCGGTGGCGAGGTAGGCGGCCATGGGTTCGGTCTGCCGCCAGCGGAACGTGGTCCGGCCGTTCTTCGTGCGCTCTCCGAGCAGGACGCCGTTGGCGACGGCGGTGCGGTCCTCGGGGACGGTGATCGTGAAGTCGTAGGAGGACTTGTCGAGGGGGTGGTTGTTGGCGGGGAACCAGGTCATCGCGCCCTGTGGTTCGCCGGCGACGAAGGCCCCGTCGTCGGTGGGGATCCAGCCGTCGAGGGAGCCGTCGGGGTCGGTGACCGGGCCGGGGGTGCCGTGGTAGGCGACGGTGACGCGGAATTCCTCGCCCTTGCGCAGGGCGCGCTCGGGGGTGACGACGAGTTCCTGGCCGTCGCGCCGGTAGGCGGCCTTGGCGTGGTCGACGGTCAGGCCGGTGATCTTCAGCCCGTGGAAGTCGAGGTCGAAGCGGGTGAGCCGCTGGGTGGCGCGGGCGGTGAGGACCGCCTCGCCGTCGAGGTGACGGCTCGCCGGGTCGTAACGGAGGGTCAGGTCGTAGTGGGCCACGTGGTAGCCGCCGTTGCCGGCGAGCGGGAAGTACGGGTCGCCGACGCCGGCGGCGCCCGTCGGGCCGGCGGCGGTGGCGGGTCCGGCGGCCGCGAGCAGCGCCGCCACGACGACGGGGACGGTGGCGGCGACGGCTCGACGGCCGAGGAGGTCGGTGGCGCGTCTGCGGGGGTGTGTCACGTGCGCTCCTGTGGGGGGTGGCGTGTGATCGAACGTCCTCAGAAGACTAGGGATCGCCGGGACCGGACACGCCGGACTCGCCCCTCGTTCAGGTCAAGCCGAGGGGTGTCGGGGGGCGGACCGGACATACGCTCGATCGATACGACCTGCCCACCGGAGGACGGCCCGCCCATGAGTGTCCGCGTGCGTCGCGTCTACGATCCGCCCGAGCCCGAGGACGGCGTGCGGATCCTCGTCGACCGGCTGTGGCCGCGCGGCGTGTCCAAGGACGCGGCCCGGGTCGACGAGTGGCCCAAGGGCCTCACCCCGTCGGCCGAGCTGCGCCGTTGGTACCACGCGGGCGAGGGCTCCTACGAGGAGTTCGCGCGCCGCTACGAGGGCGAGCTGGCCGCCCCCGAGGCGGCCGAACTCCTCGAACGGGTGAGGGAGTCGGCGGCCAAGGGGCCGGTGACGCTGCTGACCGCCGCGAAGGCCCCGGAGCGGAGCCATACGGCGGTGCTGGTCCGCCTGCTGGCGGCGGACCGGCGCTGAGCGTCCGCCGCGTCCGCCGTCAGCCCGTCAGCCCGTCTGCCGTCAGCCCGTCTGCCGGGCCGCCGCCCGCCCCGCGGCGCGCCCGGAGAAGAGGCAGCCGCCGAGGAAGGTGCCTTCGAGCGCGTTGTAGCCGTGGACGCCGCCGCCGCCGAAGCCGGCGACCTCGCCCGCCGCGTACAGCCCCTCGACCGGCTGCCCGTCGGCGCCGAGTGCGCGCGAGTCGAGGTCGGTCTGGATGCCGCCGAGGGTCTTGCGGGTCAGGATGTGCAGCTTGACCGCGATCAGCGGGCCGGCCTCGGGGTCGAGGACGCGATGCGGGGTGGCCACCCGGCCGAGCCGGTCGCCGATGTAGCGGCGGGCGTTGCGCATGCCCTGGACCTGGGAGTCCTTGCTGTACGGGTTGGCGATCTGGAGGTCGCGGGCCTCGATCTGCCGGCGCAGTCCGGCCACGTCGAGCAGGGGCTTGTCGGTCAGCGCGTTCATCTTCTCGACGAGCTTTTCGAGGGTGTCGGCGACGACGAAGTCCGCGCCGTGGTCGAGGAAGGCCTGCACCGGCGCCGGGGCGCCCTTGCCGAGCAGCCGCTCGCGCAGCACGGCCTTGCGGTCCTTGGCGGTGATCTCGGGGTTCTGCTCGGAGCCCGACAGCAGGAACTCCTTCTCGACGATCTTCCGCGTGAGGACGAACCAGGAGTGGTCGTGCCCGGCGATGTCCTCGGTGGTGCGCAGGTACTTGAGCGTGCCGAGGGTGTCGTAGGCGGGCAGGCACGGGTCGGGCAGGCGGCGGCCGAGGGCGTCGAACCACAGCGAGGACGGGCCGGCGAGGATGCGGATGCCGTGGCCGGGCCAGATCGGGGCCCAGTTCTGCAGGCCCTCGGTGTAGTGCCACATGCGGTCGCGGTTGACCAGCCGGACACCGGCCTCGGCGCTGATGTCGAGCATGCGGCCGTCGACGTAGGCAGGCACGCCGGTGACCATCTCGGCGGGCGGGGTGCCCAGCCGCTCGGGCCAGTAGCGGCGCACGATCTCGTGGTTGGCGCCGATGCCGCCGCTGGTGACGACCACGGCCTGGGCGGCGAGCTCGAAGTCGCCGATCCGGTCGCGGTTGGAGGCGACGCCGCGCGCGGAGTCGTCGGGGGCGAGGACCGTGCCGCGCACGCCGCGGGCGGCGCCGTCCTCGACGACCAGCTCGTCCACCTGATGGCGGTGGTAGAAGGTCAGCAGCCCGTCCTTGGCCGCCTGCTTGGCGTAGCGGACGAACGGCTCGACGACGCCGGTGCCGGTGCCCCAGGCAACGTGGAAGCGGGGCACGGAGTTGCCGTGTCCGTCGGCACGCAGATCGCCGCGCTCGGCCCAGCCGACGGTCGGCACGAAGGAGATCCCGTGCCCGGCGAGCCAGCTGCGCTTCTCCCCCGCCGCCCACTCGACATAGGCCCGCGCCCAGCGCACGGCCCAGGAGTCCTCGTCCTCGGTCCGGTCGAACTGCGCGCTGCCCTGCCAGTCGCTCCAGGCGAGGTCGAAGGAGTCCTTGACGCCGAGGCGGCGCTGTTCCGGGGAGTCGACGAGGAAGAGCCCGCCGAAGGACCAGAACGCCTGGCCGCCGAGGTTGGCGGCGTTCTCCTGGTCGACCAGGGCGACCCGCCGGCCCCTGCTGGTGAGTTCGTGCGCCGCGACCAGGCCGGCGAGGCCCGCTCCGACGACGATGACGTCCGCGTCCATGGCGACCGTTGCCTTTCTCATTCGGGGTGGGCACTGCCGTCGGTCAGCAGCGCGGTGAGCAGTTGCCTGAGCCAGGCGCGGGCGTTGTCCACGTCCTTGTCCAGCAGGAGTTGGGTGGTGACGCCGTCGTACGCGGCGACCACCGCGTGGGCGGCGGAGTCGGCGCCGCCGAGGACGGCGGGCAGGGCGGTGTGGCCGCGGGTGCGGGCCAGCCGGTCGGCGATCGCACCGCGCAGTCTGGCCCGGTGCTCCAGCAGGGTCTGGGCGACGACCGGGTCACGGGCGGCGTGCACCAGGAAGTCGGTCTTCACCTGGAGCCAGTCGAGGTCGAGGAGCAGCACCTCGGTGACCCGGTCCACGGAGGCCGGTACGTCCAGGTCGGGCCCGTCCCCGGCGAGGGCCTCGGCGACCTGCCGGGCGATGAGGTCGGCGCGTTCCCGGTAGAGCGCGAAGAACAGCTCGTCCAGGGTGGCGAAGTTGGAGTAGAAGGCTCCCCGGCTGTAGCCGGCGGCGTCGCAGACCTCCTCGATGGAGACCCGGCCGAAGCCCTTGGCGGCGAACACCGCGAAGGCGGCGTCGAGCAGCCTGGCCCGCGTGCGGCCCCGGCGTCGGGTGACCCGCGCCTCCCCCATGACGCACCTCCGTTCGATGCAGGAATGTATCGGATACACCGATGTATCGAAAGAGCACGGCGGCCCATGCTGCCGCACATGATCGCGCCGAACATACTTTCGATTAAGGCGTACGCTGGCGGTATGACCGCGCACCACCTCCAGGGCTCCCTCTTCGACCAGACGACCGAGCCGCGCCTCGGCCCCCTGACCGGCATCGGCCGCACCCGCCTCGACGCGGGGGCCTGGATCGACGTCCTGCCCGGCTGGCTCACCGGATCGGACGCGCTGTTCGAACACCTGGCGAGCGAGGTCCCCTGGCGCGCCGAGCGCCGCCAGATGTACGACAACGTCGTCGCCGTACCGCGGCTGCTGGCGTTCTACGACGCGGACGACGAACTCCCGCACCCCGTGCTGGCGGAGGCGCGGCGGGCGCTGTCCGCGCACTACGCCGAGGCGTTGGGCGAGCCCTTCGTCACCGCCGGGCTGTGCCAGTACCGCGACGGCCGGGACAGCGTCGCCTGGCACGGCGACCGGATCGGCCGCGGCGCCCGGGAGGACACGATGGTCGCGATCCTCTCGGTGGGCTCGCCGCGCGATCTGCTGCTGCGCCCGGTCGGCGGCGGCGAGACGGTACGGCGCCCGCTCGGGCACGGCGACCTGATCGTGATGGGCGGCTCCTGCCAGCGGACCTGGGAGCACTGCATCCCCAAGTCGTCCCGGGCCGCCGGACCGCGGATCAGCGTCCAGTTCCGCCCTCGCGGAGTGCGGTGAAGCGGAGTCCCCGCTACCCGTATCCATACCCCTGAGGGGTATGTACGTTGGTGTCATGACGAACCCATCGGAACCTGTGCCCGCGGCCGTGACCCGGCCCGTGGTCCTGCGGCACTGGCCCGCCCTGGCGGGCGTCGCGGCGACCGCGCTGCTCGGCTTCGGCCTGGAGGACGGCGTGGACCTGGCGCCCGCGCTCGCGGCCTCCGCCTTCGTCTACTTCGGCGCCGCCGCGCTGCGCAGGGCGTCCACGTCCTGGCCGCTGTTCTTCGCGGCCTGCGCCGTGATCTTCGCGACGGAACTGCTGGGCGGCGGCGACGTCGACCCGACGTGGGTGCTGCTCGCGCTCGCCGCCCCGCTGCTGGCGTACTCCCTGCGGCCCGGCGCCCTGCACGCGCCCGGCGGACTGCCCCTGCAGATCGCCGCGATGGCCGTCTTCGGCGGCGCGGCCGCCCTCGCGCTGGGCCTGGGCGGCGACGCGGCCGCGTACCTGGTGGCCGGCGGACTGCTCGGCCACGCGTTCTGGGACGCCCGGCACCACCGGATCGACCAGGTCGTGGTCCGCCCGTACGCCGAGTTCTGCCTCGTGCTCGACGTCCTCGTCGCCGCGGTCATCGTGATCGTGACGCTCAACGGCTGAACCCCGCCCTCCGCCTCCGGTCGATGATCTGCTTTGCTGTCCCCCATGCAGGCAGCAGACGTACAGCAAGTGGCCGACGGCACCTACCTGGTGCACGGCAGCAACACCAACTGGGTGATCCTCACTGACGGGGACGCCGTCACACTGATCGACACCGGCTACCCGGGAGACCGTCAGCGGGTCCTGGACTCCCTGGCCGCCGTGGGCAGTTCGCCCGAGGCGGTCACCGCCGTGCTGATCACCCACGCGCACAACGACCACCTGGGCTCCGCCGAGTACCTGCGCTCGACGTACGGCACCCCGGTCTATCTGCACGAGGCCGAAGTGCCGCACGCCCGCCGGGAGTTCCTCCAGCAGGTGACCATCGGCGAGGTCCTCAAGAACGTCTGGCGGCCCGGCATCCTGCCCTGGACGGTGCACGCGCTGCGCTCCGGCGGCACCGAGCAGCACCCGGTCACCGCACCAGAGGCGTTCCCGGCCGCCGTCGGCCCGCTCGACCTGCCCGGCCGGCCCGTGCCGGTGCACACCCCCGGCCACACCGACGGCCACGCGGTCTTCCACCTCCCCGAGGCGGGGATCGTCATCTCCGGGGACGCCCTGGTGAGCGGGCACCCGACCTCGCGTATGCAGGGTCCGCAGCTGCTGCCGGACATGTTCCACCACGAGCGCGCGCGTGCCGTGGCGTCGCTGGACCTGATCGAGGGGCTGGACGCCGACCTGCTGCTGCCCGGACACGGCCCGGTGCACCAGGGCTCCGTGAAGGAGGCAGCGCGGCAGGCCCGCGAACGCGCCGTCTAAGACCGACCGGCACATGGGGCGCGACGCCGCCCCCATGTGCCGGTCGGTCTAAGGTCTAGCCATGGCTTTGCAGATCAGCGCCACCAACCCGGAGCACCCGGCAGTCCTGCTGGGGCTGCCCTGGCACCTCCCCCTGGAGGAGTGGCCCGAGGAGGTCCTCGTCCCGTTGCCGCGGGGCATCTCCCGCCACGTGGTGCGCTATGCGCAGGCCGGCGACGAGGTGATCGCCGTCAAGGAGCTCGCCGAGCGGCCGGCGCTGCGCGAGTACGAGCTGCTGCGCGACCTGGACCGGCTCGGCATCCCGGCCGTCGACCCGCTGGCCGTGCTCACCGGCCGGGCCGACGCGGCCGGTGAGCCGCTGGAGTCGGTGCTGGTCACCCGGCACCTGGGCGGTTCGATGCCGTACCGGTCGATGTTCGAGACGACGATGCGGCCGGCGACCATGCACCGGCTGATGGACGCCCTCGCCGTGCTGCTGGTGCGGCTGCATCTGGCCGGGTTCGCGTGGGGCGACTGCTCGCTGTCCAACACGCTGTTCCGGCGGGACGCGGGCGCCTACGCCGCCTACCTCGTCGACGCCGAGACCGGCGATCTGCACCCGCGGCTGAGCCCGGGCCAGCGCGAGTACGACCTCGACCTCGCCCGCGTCAACATCAGCGGCGAGCTGCTCGACCTGGAGGCGTCCGGGGCGCTGCACCCGTCGGTGGACGCGATCGAGTTCGGCACCGAGATCTGCGCCCGCTACGGGGCGCTGTGGGACGAGCTGACCCACACCTCGGTGTACCCGGCGGGCAAGTACCACTACATCGAGCGCCGGATCCGCCGGCTCAACGAGCTCGGCTTCGACGTCGCCGAGATGCAGATCCAGCACTCCTCCACCGGCGACTCGGTCACCTTCGTGCCGAAGGTCGTCGACGCCGGCCACCACCAGCGCCAGCTGCTGCGGCTGACCGGCCTGGACACCGAGGAGAACCAGGCCCGGCGGCTGCTCAACGACCTGGAGAGCTGGATGGCCACCCAGGACGACTACGCCCCGGGCGACCCGCTCGCGGCCCGCCCGGAGGTGCTGGCGCACCGCTGGGTGCGCGACGTCTTCCGGCCCACCGTGCGCGCGGTGCCCCTGGAGCTGCGCGGCTCCATGGACGCGGCGGAGATCTACCACGAGCTGCTGGAGCACCGCTGGTACCTGTCGGAACGCGCGCAGCACGACATCGGGCTCGACACGGCGGTCGAGGCGTACATCGAGAACATCCTGCCCAGGGCGCGGGAGACGCTGGAGCCGACCGTTCCCGAGTGAGCCGGCCGGCCCCGGCGGTGCGTCAGTCGTGGGGCACGACGGCGACGGGGCAGTCCGCGTGGTGCAGGACGCCGTGCGCCACGGAGCCGATCCGCGCGCCCACCGCCGTGCGCCGGGCCCGCCGGCCGACCACCATCAGCTGCGCCCGCCCGGCGACCGACAGCAGCACCTGTCCCGCGCTGCCCATCTCCACGTGCTCCACCACGGGCACGTCCGGGAACCGCTCCCGCCAGGGCCGGAGCGCCTCGGCCAGCGCCTTCTTCTCGTACGGCTCCAGGCCGCCGGCCTCGTCGAGGAGCTTCATCGAGCCGGGGCTGTAGGCGAACACCGGCGGCAGCGTCCAGGCCCGCACGGCGCGCACGCTCGCGCCGCGGGCGGCCGCCGTCTCGAAGGCGAGGCGCAGGACGGGGGCGCTGTCGTCCGCCTCGCCCTGCTGGCCGACGACGATCTCGTGCCCGGCCACCTCGGCGGACGGCTGGTCGCCGGCCCGGACCAGCACGACCGGGCGGGCGGCCTCGGCGATCACCTGCTGGCCGACCGAGCCGAGCAGGAATCCGACGACCGCCGCGTGCCCGCGCGAGCCGAGCACCAGCAGCTCCGCGTCCGCCGCGGCGGCCACCAGCGTCTCGACCGGGCCGCCCTCGCGGACCTCGGTGGTGACGGTCAGCCCCGGGTGCCGCCCGGTGATCGTGGCGACCGACTGCTCGGCCGCCTCGCGCACCCAGCGCTCCTGGGCGTCCCGGTCCGCCACCTCGGCGGCCGCGTTCGGCTGGAACCGCCAGGCGTGCACCACCCGCAGTTCCAGATCGCGCCGGACGGCCTCGCGGGCCGCCCAGGAGAGCGCCGCGAGGCTCTCGTCCGTCCCGTCGACCCCTGCCGTGATCGGGCTCGTCATGCCGTCGCCTCCCTGCGTAAAGATCATCCGTCGCAGGCCAGTCTTCACTACGCTGGAGCACATGAGCCTGGAATGGGAACAGACGATCGTCGACGCGGCCGATCCCTTGGCGCTGGGCCGCTGGTGGGCCGCGGCCCTCGGCTGGGTCGTGGTCAACGGCGCCGCCGACGAGTACGAGATAAGGCCCTCCCAGGACCGGCTCCCCGGCCTCCTCTTCGTCCCGGTCCCGGAGGCCAAGTCGGTCAAGAACCGGCTCCACCTGGACTTCCGCCCCGACGACCGGGATGCCGAAGTGGCCCGGCTGCTGGCCCTGGGCGCGCGCCGCGCGGACGTCGGCCAGGGCGAGCAGTCCTGGGTGACGCTGCTCGACCCCGAGGGGAACGAGTTCTGCGTGCTGGCGTCCCGGCAGCGCCCCTGACCGGTCCGCGCCCGGCACTGTTCCAGGAGTGCACGATCTGCCGCCGGGTACGGCTGTCCCGGGCGAACCGCAGGCATCGAACATACGATGGGCGAAGTCGGCGCGGAGCTTCGCCGCGCGCCGTGATTCGCGTACCGATCGCTCTCGGGGTGGGAGACGTATGGCACAGGCCGCCGACACCGCGCGGACCGTCATCCTGACCGTGGACGACGACCCGGGGGTGTCCCGGGCCGTCGCCCGTGATCTGCGGCGCCGCTACGGCGCCTCGTACCGGATCGTGCGCGCCGAGTCCGGGGAGTCCGCGCTGGAGGCGCTGCGCGAGCTGAAGCTGCGCGGCGACCTGGTGGCCGTCATCCTGGCCGACTACCGGATGCCGCAGATGAACGGCATCGAGTTCCTCGAACAGGCCCTGGACGTGTATCCGGGCGCCCGGCGCGTCCTGCTGACCGCGTACGCGGACACGAGCGCGGCGATCGACGCGATCAACGTCGTCGACCTCGACCACTATCTGCTGAAGCCGTGGGACCCGCCGGAGGAGAAGCTCTACCCGGTCCTGGACGACCTGCTGGAGGCCTGGCGGTGCAGCGACCACCGGCCGGTGCCCGCCACGAAGGTGGTCGGCCACCGCTGGTCGGCGCGTTCCTCGGACGTGCGGGAGTTCCTGGCCCGCAACCAGGTGCCCTACCGCTGGTACTCCGCCGACGAGCCCGAGGGGCAGCGGCTGCTGGCCGCCGCCGAAGTCGACGGACAGCGGCTGCCGCTGGTGATCACCGCGGAGGGCGCCGCCCTGGTCGAGCCGGACGCGCTCGAACTGGCCGCGCACGTCGGGCTGGCGACGACGCCGACGGCCGAGTTCTACGACCTCGTGGTGATCGGCGGCGGTCCGGCCGGGCTCGGCGCGGCCGTGTACGGGGCCTCCGAGGGGCTGCGGACCGTGCTCGTGGAGCGGTCCGCGACCGGCGGACAGGCCGGGCAGAGCTCGCGGATCGAGAACTACCTGGGCTTCCCCGACGGCGTGTCCGGCGGCCAGCTCACCGAGCGCGCGCGGCGGCAGGCCGCCAAGTTCGGCGCGGAGATCCTCACCGCGCGCGAGGTGACCGGGCTCGAGGTCAACGGGTCCGCGCGGGTCGTCCGCTTCTCGGACGGCTCGGCGGTGGCCGCGCACAGCGTGATCCTCGCGACGGGCGTGTCCTACCGCCAGTTGGCGGCGCCCGGCTGCGACGACCTCACCGGCCGCGGGGTGTTCTACGGCTCGGCGCTCACCGAGGCGGCCTCCTGCCAGGGGCACGACGTGTACATCGTCGGCGGCGCCAACTCGGCCGGACAGGCGGCGATGTACCTGGCGAAGGGCGCCAAGTCCGTCACGCTGCTGGTGCGCGGCGAGTCCCTGGCGGCGTCGATGTCCTACTACCTGGTCCAGCAGATCGAAGAGGCGCCCAACATCTCGGTGCGCCCCGGCACGGTCGTCGAGGCCGCGCACGGGGAGGGGCACCTGGAGCAGCTGACGCTGCGGGACCTGGCGAGCGGGGAGACCGAACTCGTCGACGCGCAGTGGCTGTTCGTGTTCATCGGCGCGGCCCCGCTGACCGACTGGCTGGACGACACGGTGCTGCGCGACCGGCGCGGGTTCATCCTCGCCGGTCCCGACCTCACCCCGGACGGCCGGCCGCCCGCGAGCTGGGAGCTGGACCGGCCGCCCTACCACCTGGAGACCAACATTCCCGGCGTGTTCGTGGCCGGGGACGCGCGCGCCGAGTCCGCCAAGCGCGTCGCGTCCGCCGTCGGAGAGGGAGCCATGGCCGTGATGCTCGTCCACCGGTATCTGGAGCAGTCATGAGCGGGCAGCCGATGCCGTGCAACCCGGGCGAGATCAGCTCGCTCTTCCTGTTCGAGAAGCTCTCCCCCGAACAGCTCGGACGGCTGTGCGGCGAGGGCCGGGTGGAGCGGTTCGAACCCGGTCCGGTGTACACCGAGGGCGATCCGGCGACCTGCTTCTACGTGATGATCGAGGGCACCGTCGTGCTCTACCGCCGGGTCGGCGCGGACGACGTCGAGGTCAGCCGGACCTCCCAGCGGGGGGTCTACGCCGGGGCCATGCAGGCGTACCTGGGCGACCAGGTGCCGCAGGTCTACAACAACACGATGCGGGTGACCGAACCGACCCGGTTCTTCATGCTGCCCGCGCAGTCGTTCTCGGACATCATGCGGGAGTGGTTCCCGATGGCGTCCCACCTGCTGGAGGGGCTGTTCTTCGGCTCGAAGAACACCCAGCGCGCCATCGGCCAGCGCGAACGGCTGCTGGCCCTGGGCTCGTTGTCGGCGGGTCTCACGCACGAGCTGAACAACCCGGCCGCGGCGGCGGTGCGGGCCACGGCCACCCTGCGGGAGCGGGTGGCGAAGATGCGGCACAAGCTCTCCTTGATCGCCTCCGGCGGCTATGACCCGGAGGCCCTGACCCGGCTGATCGAGATCCAGGAGCGCACGGCCGAACGCGTCGCGAAGGCACCGGCGTTGAGCCCGCTGGAGGCCTCCGACCGGGAGGACGCACTGACCGACTGGCTGGACGACCACGACATCACCGAGGGGTGGCGGATCGCACCGACCTTCGTGCAGGCCGGACTCGACGTGGACTGGCTGGAGCAGGTCGCGGCGGCCGTGCCCGAGGACACCCTCCCCGGCGCGGTCGGCTGGCTCAACTACACCGTCGAGACCGAGCTGTTGATGGACGAGATCGACGACTCCACCAACCGCATCTCGCACCTCGTCGACGCCGCCAAGCAGTACTCGCAGCTCGACCGCGCCCCCTACCGGGTGGTCGACGTGCACGAACTCCTCGACAGCACCCTGCTGATGCTGTCCGGCAAGATCGGCAAGCGCATCGAGGTCGTCAAGGACTACGACCGGACCCTCCCGCCGGTCCCCGCCTACCCGGCCGAGCTCAACCAGGTGTGGACGAACCTCGTCGACAACGCCGTCTTCGCCGTCGACAGCACGGGCGGGGAAGGCACGTTGACCGTGCGCACATCGCGCGAGGGCGACCGGCTGCTGGTGGAGTTCCGCGACACCGGACCGGGCATCCCGCCGGAGATCCGCAGCCGTATCTTCGACCCGTTCTTCACCACCAAGCCGGTGGGCGAGGGCACCGGTCTCGGTCTGGACATCTCCTGGCGGATCGTCGTCAACAAGCACCACGGCAGCCTGCACGTGGAGTCCGCGCCGGGCGACACCCGCTTCCAGGTGCTGCTGCCGCTGACCGCCCCCGACCCCGACAGCGACCAGGACCCCGAGCCCGCCGAGGAGCCCGTATGACCGACACCGACGCCATCCGTCCGGACGTCCCGCCGAGCGGCACCGGCTGCGCCGACTGCGACGCCGTGGGCGGCTGGTGGTTCCATCTGCGGCGCTGCACGACCTGCGGCCACGTCGGCTGCTGCGACTCCTCGCCCGCGCAGCACGCCACCGCGCACTACAAGGCGACCGGGCATCCCCTGGTGCGCACCTTCGAGCCGGACGAGGAGTGGTTCTGGGACTACTCCGGCAACGAGCTGTACGAGTCCGGCCCGGAGCTGGCCCCTCCGGTGAGCCACCCCGAGGACCAGCCCGTGCCGGGACCGGCGGGCCGGGTGCCGGAGGACTGGGCCCAGTCGCTGCACCGCTGAGACCGCTGAGACCGCGGGGGCCGATGCGGCCCTTGCAGGGCTCCGTTCCTGGTCGTGGGCCGTGTTGTCGGTGCCACGTGCCAGGATGGAGCCGTGTCGCAAACCGTGTTCGCCACCCCGTTCGCCAGCCCGTTCATCGGCCGGGAAGAAGAGCTCGCCCGGCTCTCCCGCGTGCTGGAGCGCGCCCAGGCCGGTGAGGCACGCGCAGTGCTGGTGGCCGGGGACGCCGGAGTGGGCAAGACCCGCATGCTCGACGAGATCGCGGCACGGGCCTCGCACTCGGGCATGACCGTGGTCACCGGGCACTGCGTGGACCTCGGCGACGTGGGCCTGCCCTATCTGCCGTTCACGGAGATCCTGGGCGTGCTCGCCGCCGACGAGCGGTTCGCCGCCGCCCTCGCCGCGCATCCGGTGGTCGACCGGCTGCTGGGCGCGGGCACGGACGCGTCGCGCGGGGACGTGGGCGGGCGGCTGAGGCTGTTCGAGGGCCTGGCCGCGCTGCTCGCCGATCTGTCGGAGGTCACACCGCTGCTGCTCGTCCTGGAGGACCTGCACTGGGCCGACCAGTCCTCCCGGGACCTGCTGCGCTTCCTCCTCAGCCGGGGCTTCCTGCAGCGGCCGGCCGGTCACGGCTCCGGTCACCGGCTGGCGGTGCTGGCCTCCTACCGCGCGGACGACCTGCACCGCCGGCACCCGCTGCGGCCCCTGCTGGCCGAGTTGGTGCGGCTGTCGGCCGTGGACCGGCTGGAGCTGCGCCCGCTGGCCGACGCCGAGGTGGCCCGGCTGATCCGCGCCCTGGAGGACCGTCCGCTGCCGGAGGCCACGGTGGCCCGGATCGTGGAACGCGCGGAGGGCAACGCCTTCTACGCGGAGGAACTCCTCGCGGCCACCGACGCCGAGGCCGGCGGCATGCCCAGCGGGCTGGCCGACCTCCTGCTCATCCGCGTCGAGCAACTCCCCGACACGGCCCAGCAGGTGCTGCGCACCGCCGCCGTCGCCGGCCGGCGCGTGGAGCACGACCTGCTGCGGGACGCGGTGGGACTCCCGGAGGACGAGCTGGAGTCGGCCCTGCGGGAGGCAGTGGGCCGGCAGCTGCTGGTCGCGGGCGACGACGGCGCGTACGCCTTCCGGCACGCCCTGGCGCGCGAGGCGGTCTACGCCGATCTGCTCCCCGGCGAGCGAGCGCGGCTGCACGGCGCGTTCGCCCGTCTGCTGGCCGACCGGGGGCATCGCGCCGAGACCGCGGCGGAGCGCGCCCACCACTACCGCGAGAGCCATGAGCTCGGCGAGGCCCTGACCGCCTCGCTGGAGGCCGCCGGCCATGCCCAGCGCGTCGGGGCGCCCGCCGAGGAGCTGCACCATCTGGAAGCCGTCCTCGACCTCTGGGAGTCGGTGCCCGCCGCCGCGCTGCCGTCGGGCGAGGGGAGCGACCGGGTCGCGCTGATGCTGCGCGCCTCGGCGGCGGCTGCGCACGCCGGGGAGGCGCACCGCGCGGTCTCGTTGACCCGGGCCGCGCTCGCCGGCGTCGGCCGGGACACCGACTCCGAACTCGCCGCACGCGTGCGGTACACGCTCGCCGGCACCCTGATGAACGTGGACAGCCTGACGGCCGCGTTCGCCTACAGCAGCGAGGCGCTGGCGATGATCCCGGCCGAACCGCCGTCGCCGACCTGGGTGTGGGCCGCCGCCACCCACGTCCTGGCGGCGCGTCACATCGGCGACAACGAGACCGCTCTGCGGGTCGCCCACCGGGCGTTGGCCGTCGCCGAGCAGCTCGATCTGACGGACGCGCGCGCCGACCTCCTGGTCTCGCTGGCCAACCTGGAGGGCGAGGGCCGCCGCTCCCCCGAGGCCCGCGCGCGCCTGGAGGAAGCACGTGAGCTGGCCCGGCGCGCGGGCAACACCCCGGTGGAGATGCGGGCCCTGTTCACCCTCGCCATCGGCGCCTACGAGGCCGGCGAACTGGCGGAGTGTCTGCCCTGGCTCGCCGAGGGCCTGGAGCGCGCCCGCCGCGCGGGGCTGCTGTCCTCGCCGTATCCGCTGGAGATGCGTTACCTGCAACTGCTGGTGCTGTACACGCTGGGCCGCTGGGACGAATGCCTGCGGACGGCGAAGACCGATCTGGCGGTGCTGCCGTCGTCGGGCGGGTTCGCGATGGGCCCCGCCCTGTACGTGGCTCTCGCGCGCGGCGAGCAGGACGTCGTCGAGCGGGCCAGGGCCCTGTTGGAGGGGCGCTTCGACTGGATGGCGGCGCTCGTCGCGGACATCGTCCTGACCGACGCGGCCGCGCTGAGCGGTGACGCCGAGGCGGCGGTGGCCCAGTTGCGGTCCTCGATCGAGTCCCTGATCGACGACGCGGGATCGCGTCCGGACGTCACGGTCAGGCTGACCGCGCTCGCCCTCGCCGCGGTGGCCGACGCGGCGGCCGCGGCACGGCTCACCGGTGACGAGCCGGCGGCCCGGCGCTGGTCGGCCGTCGCGAGCGAACTCCTGGAACCGGCCCGGGCGGTGGCCCGGCACGGCCAGACCGGCGTGCCGCAGGGCCCGGAGGGGCGCGCCTGGCTGGCTCGCGCGCAGGCCGAGTGGGCGTGGGCCACGACGGGTCCGGACCCGGCGGCCTGGGAGCGGGCGGTGGCCGCGTTCGGCTTCGGCGACGTGTACGAGCTCGCCCGGTGCCGACTGCGCTACGCGCAGGCCCTGTTGGCGGCCGACCGGCGCGAGGAGGCGGCCGCCGAGGCCCGCGCCGCCCGGGACACGGCCGTACGGCTGGGCGCCACGCCGCTCCTGGAGCGGGCGGACGCGTTGATCCGGCGCGGGCGGCTCGCGCCGCACCCGTCGTCCATCGCCGGGGACCGCTCGGTCACGCTGACGGCCCGGGAGCAGGACGTGCTGCGGCTGCTCGCGCTCGGCCGCAGCAACCGGCAGATCGGCGAGGAGCTGTTCATCAGCGGCAAGACGGCGAGCGTCCACGTCTCCAACATCCTCGCCAAACTCGGCGCGGCAAGCCGCACGGAGGCCGCGGCGATAGCCCACCGAGAGCGACTCCTCTGACTCTGACGGGCCGTCGTCGTCGCCGGGCGCCTCCGGGAGCGGCGCTCCCGGCCCGCTCGCCGGGCGGCTCCGGACGGCGAGCGGGCGGTCCGCGGTCAGGCGGGCCCGTGCCGACGATCAGGCCGCTCGCCCGGGCTCCGGGAACCCTCGGGGCGGGCGGCCCGTTGTCCGGGCAGGGCCGCGGCGGGGCCCGTGCCACGACAGCAGGGCGGTCGGATGAGCGAGTTGGTACCCGGGGGCAACCTGCCCCTTCCCGGCGGCGCCCTGGCCGTCCGGGTGCCCGGTCCCTTCGACGTCAGCGCGCTCGTCACCGACGACGGCGGCCGCGTCCGGGGCGACGCCGACTTCGTGTTCTACAACCAGCCGACGGCGCCGGGGGCCCGGCTCCAGGGCGACACGCTCACGCTGGAACCCGGCAGGCTGCGGGCCGGCGCCACCCGTGTCACGGTGGTCGTCAGCGCCGCCGAGCCGGGCACGCCCCTGGCCCGCCTGCCCGTTCCCACGCTCCACGTCAACGACCCGCAAGGCCGCGTACTGGCCCGGTTCACACCGCCGCCCTCGCAGCAGGAGACGGTCCTGCTGCTCGCGGAGCTCTACCGGCGGGGCGGCGGCTGGAAGCTGCGGGCGCTCGGCCAGGGGTACGCGGACGGACTGGCGGGCCTGGCCCGGGACTTCGGGGTGGACGTCCTGGCGGAGGACACGGCGGCCACGGCAACCGGCCGGGCCCCTGCCGGCCAACGGCGCGACGGTCACGCGCGGGCCGCCGGCCGACCACAGCCACAGCCACAGCCACAGCCACAGCCACAGCCCATGGTCCCCGCGCCGCCCGGCGCCGCCGCCGGTGGCCCGCCGCGCAGCGCCTCGCTCGCCCGCCCGGTTGGCCTGCCCGCGCGTCCCGCCTCGCCGCCGCCGGGGTCCGACCCCGGCGGCGTCCTCGCCCTCCTCAACCCCGTTCGGGCCGCGGCCGGTTCGTCGGCCGTCTCGCTGGACGCGCGGCTCGCCGCGGCCGCCTCGGGGCACGCCGCCGCCATGGCCGCCGCCGGGCGGCTGGGCGTCGAGGGCCGGGACGGCGTCTCGCTCCACCAGCGGATCACAGCCGCCGGATACCGGTATCTCGCCGTGGGCGAGCACCTGGTCTCCGGTCCGCGCACGCCCGCCGAGTTCGTCGACTACTGCCTGCGCACCCACCGGACCCGCCGTACCCTGCTCGAACCGGCGTTCACCCACACCGCGCTGGCGCATGTCACCGACCGCGGCGGCACCACCTACTGGACCGCCGTGTGGGCGAGCCCGCTCACGCCGGACGGACTGGCCCGGACGGCCGCCGAGGTCGTCGAGCTCACCAACCGCGAGCGGGCCCGCGCCCGGCTGCGCCCGCTCGCCGTCGACCGGCTGCTCACCGCCGCCGCCCAGGCGCACAGCACGGACATGGCGGTGCGCCCCTTCTACTCCCACACCTCGCCCGAGGGGAGCCAGCCGTGGGACCGGGCCGCCGCCGCGGGCAGCACCCGGCGGACCATCGGCGAGAACATCGCCTGCGGCCAGCGCTCCGCCGCCGAGGTGGTGGACGGCTGGATGAACAGCCCGGGCCACCGCGCCAACATCCTCAAGCCCGCCTTCACCCACATAGGCGTCGGCTTCGCGGGCGGCGGCCCGTCGGGCACGTACTGGACCCAGCTCTTCGGCGCCTGAGACGCCCCGGCCACGACCTGCCGCAAACTGGCGGCGACCCGCCCCGACCTGCCGCGATACTGACGGAGCAACCGGACAGAAGGGTGACTGCCTTGATCGGCATCACGGACATCGAAGCCGCCGCCGAGCGGATCGCCGGACATGTGGTCCGTACCCCGACCGTGCCCAGCCCGGGCCTGACCGCGCTGCTCGGTGTCCCGGTGACCACCAAGCTGGAACTCCTCCAGCGCACCGGTTCGTTCAAGGCGCGCGGGGCGACGGCGAAGCTGCTGTCGTTGAGCGAGGCCGAGCGCGCGGCCGGGGTCGCGGCGGTGAGCGGCGGCAACCACGGGATCGCGCTCGCGGTCATGGCGGCGGCGCTGGAGGTGAAGGCCACGGTCGTGATGCCGCGTTCGGCGCCCGCCCGGGCCGTGGAGATCGCGCAGGCGGCCGGCGCCTCGGTGCGGCTCACCGACACCATGGACGGCGCGTTCGCGCTGGTGGACCGGTTGCGGGACGAGGGCCTCACGCTGGTGCACCCCTTCGACGATCCGACGGTCGTCGCCGGTCAGGGCACGGTCGGCCTGGAGCTGGCCGCCGACGCCGACCCCGACGCGCTGACGGACGTACTGGTCAGCGTCGGGGGCGGCGGACTGATCTCCGGCGTCGCCGCGGCCCTGCGTGCCCGCCGCCCGGACCTGCGGATCTGGGGCGTGGAGACCGAGGGCGCACAGGCCATGTCGGAGGCGTTGGCGGCGGGCGGGCCGGTCCAGGTGGCCCTGTCGTCGATCGTCTCCACCCTCAGCGCGCCCAGCGCCTCGCAGTTGACGTACGACCATGTCCGCGCCCTGGTCACCGAGGTGCTGGTGGTTCCCGACCGGGAGGCGGTGCGGGGTTCCCTGGACCTGGCCGAGCACGCCAAACTGTGGACCGAACCGGCGGCCGGCTGTCTCCTGCCCGCGGCCCGCGAGGTCGTGGCACGGGTGGGCGACGGCGCGCGGCTGGGACTGGTGGTCTGCGGGGGCAACGCGACGCTCGCGGACATGACGGCTTGGGCGGATCGGTTCGGGCTGCGCTGACGCGACTCGGCCGCGTTAGGGAAATCCGCCGGAAGGGCCTCCGAGCAGGAATGGCCCGTCGCCGAGAAGGTCGTTTTCGAGATCCTCAATGAGCCCCGACCGAACCTCTTACCGCTGGTTACACCGCAGGAGGGGCCCCGTTCACGTCCCCGACAAGCCCCGTCAATTCCCTTTTCTCGTACATACACTCGCCGAAACCGACACACCAAACCGACGGCGCTTTGAATGAAAGACAGAAATCACGACGGAGTTGCCGCCCAATTGAACGGACCCCCGCGCGCCGGTCGTACCACTGGGAAAGGTGATTACCAGCGGTTCAGCGAGGGATGACCATGGTCAAGACGCACGTCTCCACGCACGAGTTGGTCGCCGGCAGGTACCGGCTGCTCGACGTCGTCCACCAGGAGACGAACCGCGTCAGCTGGTACGGGGAGTACGTCGAGGACACCGGGGCGGCCCGGCCGTGCCTGGTCACCAGGATCGGGCTGCCCGTCGACCAGGCCGAGGAGAAGTCCCGCCAGGCCGCCGACCGGGTGCTGCGCGTGTCGGAGACGATGGCCGGCCTGTGCCCGGGCCGGATCGCCGAGGTCGTCGACGCCGTGCAGGAGGAGGGCTCCCTGTGGACCGTCACCGAGTGGATCGACGGCCTGCCGCTGAGCCAACTCCTGTCGCAGAAGGGCACGTTCAGCACCGCCAAGGCCGCGTCGATCGGGTTGCAGATACTCGAAGTGCTGGAGGCCGCGCACGATCAGGGCATCACCCACGGCGAGCTCAGCCCCGGCCAGGTCTTCCTGCGCAACGGTGGCCCCCTCGTCCTCACCGGGTTCGGACTGGCGGGCGCGACGCTCGCGCCGCGCGTGGCGGCGCCGTCGTACGCCTCTCCCGAGCAGGCCCGTGACGAGCGGATCGGTCCGGCGGCCGACATGTGGGCGCTGGGCGCGATGCTCTACGCGATGGTCGAGGGACGGCCGCCGTACCGTGATCGGGACCGGCCCGAGACCACGCTGAAGGGCGTGGACCGGCTGCCGCTGCGCACCCCGCTGCGCACCGGTTCGCTCACCCCGACCGTGCAGGGACTGCTGCGCAAGGACTCCCGGGACCGGCTGACCCGGACGGTCGTACGCCAGTCCCTGACCCGGGTGCTGGAGGAGGATCCGCACACCGCGCCCCCCGCGCCCCGGATGCAGCGGGTCCGGGCCGCCGCCCAGCACGTCGGCCCGCACTGGAGCGGCCGGGCCATGGCGGCCGGGACGGTGCTGGCCGTCGTCACCGTGGCGGTCGCCGCCCTCGCCGTGACCAACCAGCTGCCCGGCACCGAGGACACGTCGGCGAGCGGGGCGCAGGCCACGCCGTCCGCGCCCGACACGGCGCCCGGTGAGGGCTCCGTCGAGAAAGGCACCGCGACGGCGCTCCCGACGCCGACCCCGACCGCGTCGAACGGCTCGTCCCCGAGTCCCTCCGCCTCGCCCTCCGCCTCCGCCGGCGGTCTCCCGGCCGGCTACAGCGTCTACCGGGCGGCCGAGGGTTTCTCGGTCGCCCTGCCCAAGGGCTGGAAGCGGCTGGACACCGCGACCGGGGCCGACAACTCGTACCGCGTCACCTTCGGGGCGGCCGGCGATCCGCGCACCCTCGCGGTGACCTACAGCGAGAGCGCCGGACCGGACCCGGTCGCCGTCTGGCGGGACGACGTCGAGCCCTCGCTGAAGAAGGACGCCGGTTTTCAGCGGATCGGCGCGATCGCGCCGACAACGTACCTCGGGTTCAAGGCCGCCGACATGGAGTGGCTGACCGACGCCGACGGCACCCAGGTGCGCACGTTCGGGCGCGGTTTCCTCCTCGGCGGGCACCGGAGCTTCTCGCTGCGCTGGACCACGCCCGTCGCGGACTGGGACGACGCCGCCAGCAAGGAGGCCCTGGACACGTTCCTGGCGACCTTCCGGCCGGGTTCGGCCACCGGGCCGAGGTGAGCGGCGCGGGCGGCGGGCGCGGCGGGCCGCCGTGCAGCGGCGCGGTGTCCCAGTAGGCTGCCGGTCTGCACTTCCGCAGTGCTGATCCCTTGCCCAGCAGCCCGCAGCCCGCAGCCCGCAGCCCGCAGAGGAGAGTCATCCCGTGACCCTGGCGATCGACCTGCCCGAGACGTCCGTCGAGGCATCCGCCGAGGACTTCGTCGTCGTGCCCCTGTCCGACCTCGTGGCGCGGGACGCGCGCGAGTTCGGCGTCTACGCGCGGACCGGCGGGTGGGCCTTCGGCCTGATGGTGGCGCGCAGCGTGCGGCCGGGCGGGCAGAGCGCGGACGAGACGCCGAAGGTGTCGGCGAAGGAGTTCGCCGAACTGGCCGGCTGCTCCCCCGAGCGCGTGATGCGCTACTACAAGGCCTGGGACCGGGCCGCCGACGGCGGTCTCGTCCCGCACTTCGAGGAGCTGGCGCCCGGCCAGGAGGTCGAGCTGCCGGACGCCGACGTATGGCTGACGTTCTACGTCTCCCGCTCCAGCGCGACCTCCGAGCGCGGCGCCGCGATCGCGGAGGCGGCCGAGGCGGAGGGCATCCGCCCGACGAAGGCGCTGGAGGTCGCGGAGAACCCCACGGCCCTGCGCGCCGCGATCCTCGCCGACCCCTCCACCGCCCGCGCGGCCCGCGCCGCGCTGCTGGACCGCATCAAGGAGGACCCGGACCTGCAGACCGAGCTGGCCCGGGACGTCGTGCGCACCGACGACCTGAAGAAGGCCGTGGCCAGCGAGAGCCGCTCGGCCGACCGGATCGGGTATGTGCGTCAGATCGCCGAGTCCGGCCAGATCAAGACGCCCGCCGGGCAGACCGTGGACGCGCCGGCCGAGCTGCGCCAGGAGGCCGAACGGCATCTGTCGCTGCTCGACGAGCTGGACGACGCCGAGGACGCCGGCGAGTGGGCGTCCGAGGCCTACGACACGATGAAGAACCTGGTCGTCGAGACGGTGGAGGCCGATCCCGAGCTGCGCGTCCAGGAGCGGCGGACGAAGTTCTACAGCAGCCTGTCGCGGGCGACGAAGGTGTTCGAGGAGCTGACCTTCGACGACGCGCAGGAGTTCTACGAGGACGACATGGTGCAGCAGTTGGAGGAACTCCAGCAGGCGATCGGCAGCTGCATCTCCGCACTGCGCGGTGCGCGCGGCAACGCATCCGGGGCTGAGTAGCCGTACTCGCGCCACCACCCGGCGCGCGACCCGACGACGGGGGCTCCCAAGACGTTCACTTTTCAAGGAGCCCCCGATGCCCGCCGCCGCCCGCCCCTTACCGCGCGGTTCCCTGCCTTGCCCTTGCGGGCCGTGGTGTCGAGCCCCTCCAGCGTCGACTCCCGGATGTTCTCCCGTGCGGTCTCCGCCGTCGCCGCGCCGACTGGCGCGGCTGGACGCCCTTCGCCGGCCTCCAGGTGCCCTACAACCTGCTGAACCGGGACATCGAGCGCGAACTGCTCCCCATGGCCGAGGCCTTCGGGATGACCGTCGCAGCGTGGAGCCCCTTGGCGCACGGCATCCTGACCCGCCGGTCCTCCGACCTCACACCACAGCAGCACACCGCGGTCAGCGCCGTGCGAGAGGTCTCCGCAGAGATCGGCGCCACGCCCGCGCAGGTCGCCCTCGCCTGGACCCGGTCACATTCCGCGGCCGTGCATCCGATCCTGGGCGCCAGCACTGCCGAGCAGCTGACCGACAACCTCGGCGCGCTCGACACCACCCTGTCCGACGAGCAGTTGCGACGCCTGGAAGCCGCTACCGGCTTCACCCCGGGATTCCCGGGCGACTTCCTCGCCCAGACCCACGCTGCAGTGTTCGGCACAGCCACAGCCGGCCTTGCCCGAGGCAGCAGAAGGTGACGAAACCGGGACCGATGGACGCCACGGCAGCAGACTGCTCCTGACCGCACCGCCTCACTCGTCGAGGTCGGGGGCGTCCGGATCGCGCAGCGGACGCAAGGCACCACCCACCGACTGGGTGGAGGCGAAGCTGCAGCGGCCCAGGACATCGCGGTCGCGGATCTCATGCCCCTCGGCCCGGAGCTGGACGAAGGCGTCGTCGATGAAGCAAGACGTCCAGGTACGCGTCCCGGCCCACCACCACCTGCGGCAATTCCGCTGGGGTCCTCGATGCCCAGCTGCCCGGCCAGGTGCTCCACCACCGGCCACGGCACATCCAGCGGGTCCTCGCCCAGGAACAGGCCCACATACCGCACCGTGCGCATCTGGAGCGCGAAACCGAGCTGGTGATGCTGCGTACGCCGCAGCGCGATCAGATCCCGGTCCAATCATCACGGACTGACAGTGCAAGCGCCGGTTTTCGCTCTCTTGTTCCTCAGCCTCTGGGATCCTGACGAGGAGGAGGACGACTAGCAGGTGTGGTCGAGATCCTTCGCGATCACGCTGTGCAAGGTGGCGCTGTCCGGTGCGGCGGGGTCCGGGACGACGAAGGTGTAGTCGACGCCCTGCGGGTACTCCCCGACGACGACGGTGAGTTGGTCGGTGAGCGTGGGGAACGTGCGCGCTTCCCCCTCCACCCCGGCCGCACGGAGCAACTCTTTCAGCTCCCCGAACGTGACCTCCGACGCGAGGGGCACCGTCTCCCCCCGCCGCCCGGTCGGCACGTCCACCGTCCCGGTCCAGGTGCTCAGCGCGACCTGGAAGATCTCGCGACAGCCGCACACTTCGAGGCGCACGTCCCCGTACACGAAGGTCCGGGGCCAGGTCCCCTTCGGGTGGGGAAAGCAGTCGGCCTCGACCGGCGGTCCGAGTACCTCGGTGACGGCGTCCAGCGTGGCTCCGGGCCTGAGCACGCCGACGCCGCCGGTCGTCGCGTAGTCCGTCAGCACCTGTCGCATGTCCATGCCGGAGATGATCTCAGGCTTCGGCAAGACCGCAGGCCCGCCAGTCGACGTACAGGGTCTTCGTGAGGAAGCTCGCGGTCAGCAGGCGGCCCCGGTGGTGCATCCGGCCCTCGTGCAGGAGCCGGCGCATCGCCGCGTCGACGATCGGGTAGCCGGTCCGGCCCGCCTTCCACGCCTCGACGTCCTCCCGCGCGTCCTCGCCGGACCGCCAACGGCCGTGTTTCGGGCGGTAGTCGGTGTGCGCCGCGTGCGGGCGGGCGGCGAGGACCTGCGGTGGAAATCCCGCCGCGCAAGCTGCCGGACGAACGCCGCCGCTCCGGCCCCGGAGAGGTCGTCGTGCCGGCCCTCGTACGTCGCGATCCCGGTGTGCAGGCTGTCGGCTGTGCGGCCTGCTCGCGTTCCATGCGCCGGTGCCTGCGGCGGACGTGTTCCTGGCCACCCACCGGGCGCCGAGGCAGGGGTCAGTCCGTCGTGTGGCGCCACCGGGTCCACAGCGGCAGCGCGAACCAGCACAGTCCGTACCACATGACCACGCCGGCGACCAGCCACGGCACGTAGTCGTCGTCCGTGGCCACCCGCAGGATCAGCAGCAGTGAGGCCGTCATGGTGGCGAGCAGCAGCAGGAGACCGACGAAGGTGAGCCGGGACGCCCACCGCACCGCCTGCGCCTTCACCCGGCGTCCGGAGACCAGGCGGTGCAGGGAGACGGGGCCGATGAGGGCGCCGGTCGCGCAGGCGCCGAGGACAACGGTCACGATGTAGATGACCTGGTCGGCGTCGCGCAGGTCCGCGTAGCGCGGGGTGAACACGACCGTCAGGAGGAAGCCGAAGAGGATCTGCACGCCCGTCTGGGCGACCCGGATCTCCTGGATGAGCTCCCCCCACATCCGGTCGGCTCGCTCCTCCTCGGTCTCGTCGCGCCCGCTGCGTTCCTCGGCTCCCGCCGCCGTGTCCGTCACGTGGCCTCCTCCGCCCGGTGCGAGCGACCTTCGGGTCGTCTCCCCCGGCCGAGTACCCCGTGGGCGGCGATCCTCCCGCGATCACCGCCCGGGGCGGCCTACCAGCGTCCCTCGACCTGCTCCTTGATCCGCCGGTCGTAGAGGTCGCGGACGGCCGCCAGCGTCGCGTCGGAGAGCTCCGGGAGCCGGGCGGCGGCCGCGTTGGCACGGGCCTGCTCGGGCGAGCGGGCGCCCGGGATGACCGTGGTCACGCCGGGCTGCTGGATGATCCAGCGCAGCGCCAGCTGGGCCGGGGTGTACCCCTCGGGGGCGAGGGCCGCGAACTCGACGGCGGCCTCGACGCCGGTGGCGTAGTCGACGCCGGAGAAGGTCTCGCCCTGGTCGAAGGACTCGCCGTGCCGGTTGTAGGTGCGGTGGTCGTTCTCCGGGAAGACGGTGTCCTTGGTGTACTTGCCGGAGAGCAGGCCGGAGGCGAGCGGGACCCGGGCGATGATGCCGACGCCCGCCGCGCGGGCCGCCGGGAGCACCTCGTGCAGGGGCTTCAGCCGGAACGGGTTGAGGATGATCTGCACGCTCGCCACGCCGGGCCGGGCGATCGCGGTGAGGGCCTCGGCGCAGGTCTCGACGCTGACGCCGTACCGCGCGATGCGCTCCTCCTCGACGAGCGTGTCGAGCGCGTCGAACACCTCGTCGCTGGAGTAGACGGGGGTGGGCGGGCAGTGCAGCTGGACCAGGTCGATGCGGTCGACGCCGAGGTTGCGGCGGGAGCGGTCGTTCCAGGCGCGGAAGTTGTCCAGGACGTAGTTCTCGGGGATCTGGTCGACGCGGCGGCCCATCTTGGTGGCGACCAGCACATGCAGATCGGGCCGGCCGGCGAGGAAGGCGGCGATGGTCTGCTCGCTGCGTCCGTCGCCGTAGACGTCGGCGGTGTCGAAGAAGGTCACTCCCGACTCGGCCGCCGTCTCCAGCACCGCCAGGGCCTCCTTGTCGTCGACGTCTCCCCAGTCGGCCCCCAACTGCCAGGTGCCGAGACCGACGACGGATGCGTGCTGACCAGATGTACCGAATTCGCGCTCGTCCATGGCGTCAGTCTGTCATCCGTCGCGGCCTGCCGCGGAACGGGCCGGGCGAAGTCGGCTGCGGTTCGGCAGCGCCCTGAAGGGGCGCGGGGAACTGCGCGACCAGCCACAACGGCGTCGCAGCCGAACGACGGCACCTCGCGGCACCTCGCGGCACTTCCAGCGGAGCGCTCACGCCGGGTCCTGGGCGTCCAGGTGCGCCTGGACCGTCGGCGCGTACCGGTCGACGATCTGTTCGACCGGCAGCGCCCGCAGCTCCGCCCCGCGGGCGATGCCGAACATCACGCCGAGGCCGAGCAGGGCGGCCAGGGCAAGTTCGGCGCGGGCGCCCGGATCGGGTCCGGTGAGCCGGGCGGCGAGGCGATCGGTGACCTGGGCACGGAAGTTGGCACGCAGGATGTCGCCGTGGTCGCCGTGCAGGGGCGCGAAGACGATGCGCACGACGGGGTCGGCGCCGCGCTCGCGCTGACTGACCAGCACATGCCGGACCATGTGCCGGCCCAGCTGGTCGAGCGGTGCGTCGAGCAGGGCGTCGGCGTCCTCCTGGAAGGACATCACGCGGGCGAACAGGGCGTCCTTGTTGCCGAAGTACTTCAGGACCAGCGGCGCGCTGACCCCGGCGCGCTCCGCGACGGCCTTGAGGGTGATGTCGGCATGCGCCTGACGGGCGAGGAAGTGCCGGGCGGCGCGCAGGATGGCCGCCTTGGTCGCCTCGGCGTCGCGCCGGGCGGGGGCCGGCGGGTCGCTCACCGCCGAGGCGTCGGGTGGGGTGCTCACAGCACTCATGCTCCCTCCATCACCCCGTCGCCCACAGCCCGGATGGCACGGCCCCGGCCACGCCGCGGGTCCCGCGGGCCGTCGTCCGGGCCTGCGTCGCCGGGGATGGTGAGCGCCACCGCGCACGCGGCCAGGGCCACCGCGCCCGCGACGCCGAAGGCCAGCAGATAACCGTGCAGCGTCGGCACCCGGGCCCCGCCGACCAGGCTGGTGTGGTGCACGAGGACGGCGGCGACGGCGGCGCTGGAGACGGCCTGTCCGATCGTGCGCATCAGGACGTTGACGCCGTTGGCCGAGGCGGTCTGCCCGGCCGGGACCGCCCGCAGGATCAGCGCGGGCAGCGCCGAGTAGGCGAGCGTGGTGCCGGTCGCCACGACGGTCGCGCCCACCATGATCATCCACAGTTCACGGCTGTCGACCACGCGCAGGCCGTAGCCGAAGGCGATGACGGCGGCCCCGAGGGCGAGGGTGATCCGCGGCCCGCGCGTCTCGGAGATGCGCGCCGAGACCGGCGAGAACAGCAGCATGGTGATGCCGCCGGGCAGCAGACACAGGCCCGTCTGGACGATGGACAGCCCGAGCCCGTACCCGCTCGCCTCGGGGGCCTGCACCAACTGGGCGGTGACCAGCGAGTTGGCGTAGAAGGCGAAGCCGGTCAGGAGCGCGGCCACGTGGGACAGCCCGACCCTGGGCCGGGACACCAATCGCAGGTCCACCAGCGGCCGTTCGGTGCGCAGCTGCTGCCACCACCACAGGCCGAGGACGACCACGGCGGCGCCGAACAGCGCGAGGATCCGGGCGCTCGCCCAGCCCCACTGACCGCCCTGGGACACGGCGAGGAGCAGACAGATCAGCCCTGCGGCCAGTCCGAGCGCGCCCGTCACGTCGAACCGGCCGGGCTCGCGCACCGGTGACTCCGGAACCGCCCAGCGGATCAGCGCCACGCCGGTCGCGCCCAGGGCGGCGGTCACCCAGAACATCACATGCCAGTTCGCGTACTGCACCACCACGGCAGCCGCGGGCAGCCCCAGCGCCGCGCCGATCCCGACGGTGGAGCTCATCAGCGCCACGGCGGAGCCCCGGCGCTCCAGGGGCAGTTCGTCGCGCAGGATGCTGATGGACAGCGGGACGACGGAGGAGGCGGCCCCCTGCAGCGCGCGGGCCGCGATCAGCACCCGGATGTCGGAGGTCAGGGCGCAGATCACCGAGCCGACCGCCATCAGGGCGAACGACAGGAGCAGCACCCGCCGCTTGCCGTACATGTCGCCGGCCCGGCCGAGGACCGGGGTGAGGACCGCGCCGGACAGCAGCGAGGCGGTCACCATCCAGGAGACCGCGCCCGCGGAGGCCCCGGTCAGCCGGGGCAGGTCGGGCAGCAGGGGGACGACGACGGTCTGCATGACCGCCATGAGGATGCCGCAGTACGCCAGGACCGGGATGGTGAGCCGGGTCCGCAGACCGGCGCCTTCGCCGGTCGGGGCGGATATCGGAGCGGGCGACGCCATGGAGCACTCCAGCGGCCTGTGCGATATGAAAAAAGGGTGAATGGCGATTCACCATAGCAATGAATCGCCATTCACCCAAGGTCGGGCGGGCTGGTCGGCCGGGTCAGTCGCGCGAGGTCAGTGCCCTCGCGTGCGCGCCGCGCGCCAGCTTCGGACCGAGCCAGCGCTTGAGACGGCGCAGGGCTTCCGACTGTCCGGCGGCCTTGTCGAGCCGGTAGTAGAGCTGGGGCGGGACATAGGGCAGCAGGGGCGAGTGACGCTGGCCGAGCAGGGCGAACATCTGCTCCGGGGGGAGGTGGATGTAGCGGGCGAGGTTCTCGTACCACTGGGCGCTGTAGCGGGCGGCGCTCTGCGGGGTCAGCAGGGCGGACTTGCGTTCCCGTTCGTAGCGGGCGAGGGCGCCGGGGAGGTCGGCGCTCTCCCGCAACGCCTCGGCGAGGGCGATGGCGTCCTCCAGGGCGAGGGTGGTGCCGGCGCCGATCGAGTAGTGGGTGGTGTGGGCGGCGTCGCCGAGGAGGACGAGGTTGTCGCGGTGCCAGGTGCGGTTGGTGAGCGTGCGGAAGGTCAGCCACGGGGAGCCGCCGTCGGCCGCCGTGGCGCGGCCGGTCAGGGGGTGGCCGTCGAGGATGTGCGCGAAGAGCTTCTCCAGGTCGGCGAGGCCGTCGGCCTCGCTCGCCCGGTCGAGGCCGAGTCCGGCGAGGGTCTCGGGGGCGCACTCGATCACGCAGGTGCTCTGCTCGGCGCTGAAGGGGTAGCCGTAGCACCAGATCCAGCCGTGTTCCGTCTCCACGAAGGCGAAGGTGAAGGAGTCGAAGACCTTGCTGGTGCCGAGCCAGACGTAGGAGTTGCGGCCGGGTGTGAGTTCGGCGCCGAAGTCGTCGGCGTGGTGGGTGCGCAGGGCGCTGTGGACCCCGTCGCCGGCCACCACCAGGTCGGCCTCCGGCAGGTCCTCCGCGCTGATCTCGCTCTCGAACTCCAGCCGTACGCCGAGTGCGCGGGCGCGGTCGGCGAGGATCTCCAGCAGCCGGTGACGGCCGATGCCGTGTCCCTCGTCGCCGGGCCGCCGGGTCGCCAGGTCCCGTACATGGGCGACGCCTTCGTTCCAGCGGACGGAGCTGTCCTCGATGGCGCGCGCCGACTCGGGGTCGCAGACATGGAGTCTGTCCAGGAGCGCCCGCCAGTACGTGACGCCCCAGCCGTAGGTCGAGCCTTCCGGGTTGCGCTCGTGGACGGTGATGTCGTGGGACGGGTCCTGCCGCTTGAGCAGGATCGAGAGGTAGAGGCCGGCGGGCCCGCCGCCGACACAGGCGACCTTCACGCGCACTCCCAGGAGTTACCAGACGTGGTCGATTGACGACGCAGGGTAGCAGTGCGCGACGTCTGTCGGTGGACGCCTCACCCGCCCGTTCGCGCCGGTTTCCGCACGTCGGCGCGCGGGGTCGTCAACCGGACGCACTCCACGATCACACCGCGCGCTAGACATTTCGACGCCGGCCGATCGCCGCCCCGACGGTCAGCTCGCGTCGGCGTCCGCCGTGCGGCACTCCGGGTGGCCCCAGCCCTGCGCGTTCTTGGCGATGTCCTCGCCGGCCGCGTAGGGGCGGCCGCACACACAGCGGCCGGGGAACTTGGCCTTGATCGTGCGGGACGACGAACCACCGCTGCGCCGGGGCGACTTGCTCCCGGCGGAGCGGGCGGACTTCGGCCCGGACTTCGCCTTCGGGGTGTCCGGCGAGGCCGGCGGCTCCGGGGAGCCCCGGTCGCTGCCGGCCGGCTGCTGGACGATCGCCGCCTGGCTGGCGGCCCGGTCGGCGAAGTCGTTGAGCGGGTCGCCGTCGACCTGGTGGGCGGGCACATAGCGGAAGTCGACCGTGCGGCCGACGAGCAGTTCGTCGATGCGGACGACCAGCTCCTGGTTGGCCACCGGCTTCCCGCCGGAGGTCTTCCAGCCGTTGCGCTTCCAGCCGGGCAGCCAGGTGGTGACGGCCTTCATGGCGTACTGCGAGTCCATCCGGACCTCGAGCGGCACCGCCGGGTCGGTGGCCGCCAACAGACGCTCCAGGGCAGTGAGTTCGGCGACGTTGTTGGTGGCCTTGCCGAGCGGGCCCGCCTCCCAGCGGTCCGGCGCCTCGGCGCCGTCGGCGACCACCCACGCCCAGGCCGCCGGCCCGGGGTTTCCCTTCGAAGCCCCGTCGCACGCGGCCACCAGTCGTTCACGCATGCGCCCGATCATGCCATGGCCGCCCGCACCGACCGCTCAGACGGGTGTGGTCCCCGGCACCTCGCCCTCCGTCGTCGTGAGGTCGATCACCGAGAAGTTCGCGCCCTGCGGGTCGGTCAGGGCCGCGAACCGGCCGAACGGGCTGCTCATCGGCCCGAAGCGCAGGACGGCGCCGAGCTTGGTCGCCGTGGCGACGGCGTCGTCGCAGTCGGCGACGACGAAGTACACGTTGACGTAGGACGGCACCTCGGGCGGGAACTCCTCCGTCATCTTCATCCGGCCCAGCACGGTCTCGTCGCCGACGTTGAACATGCGGAAGTCGATCGCGTCGTCCTCCAGCTGCTGCGCCGTGTACGGGAACACGGCGCCGAGGAACCGGTCCGTCTTCTCCGGCTCGCGGGTGAAGACCTCGGCCCAGCCGTACGCGCCGGGGACGGCCTGCGCCTCGAAGCCCTTGTGGGCGCCCGCCTGCCACACGCCGAACACCGCGCCGCTGGGCTCGCGCCCCAGGCACATCGTGCCGAAGTCGCCGACCTGCATCGGCTCCATCAGCACCTCACCGCCGTTGGCACGGATCTTGCCGGCGGTCGCGGCGGCGTCCGGGGAGGCGAAGTACAGACACCACTGCGACTGGCCCTCCTGGCCGGACATGGGCGGGACGACGGCGGCGACCGCCTTGCCGTCGGCGTAGGCCTGGGTGTAGTTCCCGTACTCCGACGACGCCTCGCCGAAGGTCCAGCCGAGCACGTCGCCGTAGAAGCTCTTGGCGCCCTCCAGGTCGCTGAACATCGCGTCGGCCCAGCAAGGGGTTCCCTCTGGTCGTACGGCCATGACGACGGCCCTCCCGATGAGATGAGTTGTCGCGATCAGATGAGTTGTCCGGTTTCTCACGCTAGTCACCCGGCCGTCGACTCGCGCGCCGAACCCGGAACCAACCCTCGGGGACCCCTGAGCGCCCCCGGCGTGCGGAAGCACGCGCACGGAGCGGCCGGTCCACCCGAGCCGCACCCCGCCTCAGGCGACCGGTTTACACCTCCGCGTCACGAAAGTCGCCCCCTTCACGCCGTACCCCTTCCGTCACTCACGGTGTTTGGCTGGTCCTTGCGGATCACCGAACCGATCTTCGGGGACGGTCCGCTCATCTCCGCGCACCTTCCTGGAGGGAATGTGTCCACACCGGACAGCGCCACCGGTTCCGCCCTCGACGAACCCGCCCCGCAGCCGTCCGCCGAGGGGCAGCTCACCAGCCTCAGCACCCAGGCGGCCCGCCAGCTCGCCACCACCCACAAGTCCGAACCCCAGATGCAGGCCATCAGCTCGCGCTGGCTGCTGCGGATGCTGCCCTGGGTGGACGTCAAGGGCGGCACCTACCGGGTGAACCGGCGCCTGCAGCTCAAGGTCGGCCGGGGGCGGGTGCAGTTCGAGCACAACGGCGCGGACGACGTGCGGGCCATCCCCGAGACCCTGACCGAGCTGCCCGTGCTGCGCGGCTACTCCGACAACGGGACCCTCGCGGAGCTCTCCTCCCGGTTCCAGGTGCGCGAGGTGCGGGCCGGGCAGGTCGTCTTCGAGGCCGGGCAGCCGGTCACGGAGACCTACCTCGTCGTGCACGGCCGGTTCACCCGCTTCACGGCCGGCAAGTACGGCGAGGAGGAGATCGTCGGGGTGGTCTCCGGCGGCGACCAGCTCGGCGACGAGGCCGTCGGACAGGACGACCCGCTGTGGCTCAGCTCGGTGCGCGCGGACACCGCGGGCGTGCTGCTGGCCCTGCCGTGGGACGTGCTGATGGAGTTCGTGGGCCGTGTGCCGTCGCTCGCCGCCCATCTGACCGCTTACGCCGCCCGGCAGCGGCTGCCCATGAACCGCAAGGGCGAGGCCGATCTGCCGATCCAGGCCGGTCATGTCGGCGAGCCGACGCTCGGCGCGGGCTTCGTCGACTACGACCTCTCCCCGCGCGAGTACGAGCTGTCGCTGACCCAGACCGTGCTGAAGGTCCACACCCGGGTCGCCGACCTCTACAACGACCCGATGAACCAGACCCAGCAGCAACTCCGCCTCACCGTCGAGGAGATCCGCGAGCGGCAGGAGTGGGAGCTGGTCAACAACCGGGAGTTCGGGCTGCTGCACAACGCCGACTACTCCCAGCGCGTCAGCACGTTCACCGGCCCGCCGACCCCGGACGACATGGACGAGCTGCTGTCGATGCGGCGCAAGACCAAGCTGTTCCTGGCCCATCCCAAGGCGATCGCGGCCTTCTTCCGGCAGTGCAACCGGCGCGGTCTGATGCCGGGCACGGCCACCGTCGAGGGGCATGAGATCCCGGCCTGGCGCGGGGTGCCGATCTTCCCCTGCAACAAGATCCCGATCACCCCCCAGCACACCAGCAGCATCCTCGCCCTGCGCACCGGCGAGGCCGACCAGGGCGTCGTCGGCCTGTACCAGACGGGCATCCCGGAGGAGTTCCAACCCGGCCTGAACGTGCGGTTCATGGGCATCGACCCCAACTCGATCATCCGGTATCTGGTGACGGCCTACTACTCGATGGCCGTCCTGGTGCCGGACGCCGCCGGGGTCCTGGAGAACGTCCAGGTCGGCCGGACCGCCGAGTGAAGCCGGGGAGTTCGCGATGAGCACCGGGTTCACGATGCCCGGCCCGCCCGATCTGGCGAGCGGGGTGCGGGCCCGGCGCACCGGGGCGGTACCGGGCCTGCGCTACCGGCAGGTGGCGCCCGCCGATCCGGAGAAGGCGGCGGAGGTCGATCGCCGGCTGGAGGAGTGGGCGCGCGGCCTGGATCTGTTCCCGCCTGCCTGGGACGGGGACTTCGCGGAGTTCCAGGTCGGCCGGGCGGTGGTGCTCCAGCATCCGGCGGCCCTCGACCTGGACCGGCTGACGGCGGCCGGCAAGCTGCTGCTCGCGGAGAACGTCGTCGACAGCTGCTACTGCGAGGAGGACGAAGGCCGCGGCGCGTCCCGCAGCGGCCTGGCCGGACGGCTGGTCCTCGCGCAGTCGGCCCTCGACCCGTACCACGGCCCGCCCGGCTTCCAGGCGCAGTGGGAGGAGGGCATGCAGGCCGACGGTCCGCTGCGCTCCTACTACTGGGGGCTCAAGGACTTCGCGGCCCTCGCCACCCCCAGTCAGACGGACCGGTTCGTGCACGACATGTCCCGGCTGCACCTCGGCTATCTCGCCGAGGCGGCCTGGGGCGAGACCGGGTACCGGCCGCGGACCTGGGAGTACCTGGTGATGCGGCAGTTCAACAACTTCCGGCCGTGTCTGTCGATCGTGGACGCGGTCGACGGCTACGAACTGCCCGAGCAGCTCTACGCCCGTCCGGAGATCCAGCGGGTCACGGCGCTGGCGTGCAACGCCACGACCATCGTCAACGACCTGTACTCCTTCACCAAGGAGCTGGCCTCCGATCCCACCCATCTCAATCTGCCGCAGGTCGTCGCCGCCAACGACCGGTGCGGTCTGCGGGCCGCGTATCTGCGGTCGGTCGAGATCCACAACCAGATCATGGAGACGTTCGAGGAGGAGTCGGCCGTGCTGGCCGCCACCTCGCCGCTCGTCGCGCGCTATCTCCAGGGGCTGTCGGACTGGGTGGCCGGCAACCACGAATGGCACTCCACCAACACCCACCGCTATCACCTGCCCGACTACTGGTGAGCAGCTGCTGAGCATCTGGTGAGCAGCCGGCAGCAGCGAATCCCCGCTTTTCCCGACAGACCGTCATATCCAGCGTCACAAGGAGCCACCGTTGACCACAGCCCACGACGCCGGCACCAAGATCGTCCCGGTGCCCACCCAGTCCGTGTACCAGAACCGCGTCGCGGACTACTGGAACGCCGAGGAGAACCCGGTCAACCTCGAACTCGGCAGGATCGACGACCTCTACCACCATCACTACGGCCTCGGCGACGCCGACTGGTCGGTGCTCGACGAACCCGACGCCGAGCTGCGCCGTAAGGCCGTCACCGCCGAGCTGCACCGGCTGGAGCACGCCCAGGCCGAGCTGCTGGCCGGCCGCCTCGGCCGGCTCACCCCCGCCGACCGCGTCTTCGACGCCGGCTGCGGACGCGGCGGCGGCAGCATCGTCGCGAACCTGCGCCACGGCTGCCACACGGACGGCGTCACCATCTCGGCCAAGCAGGCCGAGTTCGCCAACGAGCAGGCCCGCAAGCGGGGCGTCGACGACAAGGTGCGGTACCACCACCGCAACATGCTGGACACCGGCCTCAAGTCCGGGGCGTACGCGGCGTCCTGGAACAACGAGTCGTCCATGTACGTCGAGCTGGACCTGCTCTTCGCCGAGCACGCCCGGCTGCTGCGCCGCGGCGGACGGTACGTCGTCATCACCGGCTGCTACAACGACACCTACGGGCAGGCCTCGCGGGAGGTGTCGCTGATCAACGCCCACTACATCTGCGACATCCATCCGCGCTCGGCGTACTTCCGGGCGATGGCGGCGAACCGGCTGGTTCCGGTCCATGTGCAGGACCTGACGGAGGCGGCTCTCCCCTACTGGGAGCTGCGCAGTCAGGCCGACCACCTGGTCACCGGCATCGAGCAGACGTTCCTGACCGCCTACAAGAACGGCAGCTTCCAGTACCTGCTGATCGCGGCGGACCGCGTCTGAAATCCGTCGGACGGCGCGGAGGTCGATCTCGGGCAGCGGGGCGAGATCGACCTCGACGCCCCGTCCTACTCGCCGTCGTAGGCCTTCTTCAGAGCGGCGACGTCGAGCTTGCCCATGGCGTACATGGCCTTGGTGGTGCGGACGGCCTTCTCGGCGTCGGCGTCGGTGACCATCTCGATCAGGCCCTCGGGGACGACCTGCCAGGACAGGCCGTACTTGTCCTTGAGCCAGCCGCAGGGGCCGGGCTCGCCGCCGTTCTCGGTGAGCCTGGTCCAGTAGTAGTCGATCTCCTCCTGGTCCGCGCAGAAGATCTGGAAGGAGATCGCCTCGCTGAACGTGAACTGCGGGCCGCCGTTGATGCCGATGAACCGCTGCCCGTTGGCCGTGAACTCCACGGCGAGCACGGAGCCCGCCGGGCCGGGGCCGGCCTCGTTGTAGCGGCTGATCCTCCCGATGCTGGAGTTCTTGAAGATCGAGACGTAGTGGTGGGCGGCTTCCTCGGCCTTGCCGTCGAACCAGAGAGACGCGGTGAGTCCGTCGGTGGTCATGAGTACCTCCTGGGCGTGGAACGCGGTCATCAGTGTCGACCGCCGCCGCCCCCGGAACTCATCGCCCGCCAGGAAGATTGATCCGAACGGCCCCGCCGAGCGCCCTGAAGGGGCGCAGGGGTTGCGCGACCAGCCAGGACGGCGCCGCATGACGTCACCGGGCTGAGACCGGGCTCTGCTCGTGGCGAATCTGCCGCGGGCAGAGAAACCGCTGAAGGACGCCTTCCCGGGTCAAGAGTGGAGTCGACGGCATCCCCGCCACCACGAGGAGAACCGATGACTCCACTCACCACGCTCGCCCCGCGGGCCGAGGAGGGCGACACCTCGCCCACCCGCTTCGACGACCAGTTGGCCGCCCAGTTGCTCGGTCAGCGGATCGTCCTGCTGGGCACCCAGGTCGACGAGGTCTCCGCGAACCGGGTCTGCTCCCAGCTGCTGATCCTGTCCGCGGAGGACCCGCGCACCGACATCAGCCTGTACATCAACAGCCCGGGCGGCTCGGTGTACGCGGGCCTCGCCATCTACGACACGATGCGGCTCATCCCCAACGACGTGTCGACGCTCGCCATGGGTTTCGCGGCGAGCATGGGCCAGTTCCTGCTCTGCGGCGGCGCGCCCGGCAAGCGGTACGCCCTGCCGAACGCGCGCATCATGATGCACCAGGGGTCGGCGGGGATCGGCGGCACCACGGCCGACATCGAGATCCAGGCGGAGAACCTGGACCACAGCAAGCGGACCATGGAGCGGCTGCTCGCCGAGAACACCGGCCAGACGCCGGAGACCATCGCCCGGGACGGCGACCGCGACCTCTGGTTCACGGCCGAGGAGGCCAGGGAGTACGGCATGGTGGACCGGGTCGTGGAGTCCCTTGCGAACGTTCGCCCGGCCGCCTCGAAGCGACGGATGGGGCTCTGACATGGGGAACTACACGATTCCGTATGTCGTCGAGCGAACCGCGCACGGCGAGCGCTCCTCGGATGTGTTCAGTCGGCTGCTGTCCGAGCGGATCATCTTCCTGGGCACCGAGATCGACGACGGCGTCGCCAACGTCGTCATCGCGCAACTGCTCCATCTGGAGTCGGCGGCCCCGGAGAACGAGATCGCGATCTACCTCAACTCTCCCGGCGGCTCGTTCACTTCGCTCATGGCGATCTACGACACGATGACGTACGTACAGGCGCCGATCTCGACGTTCTGCGTCGGACAGGCCGCGTCGACGGCGGCCGTGCTGCTGGCCGGCGGGGATCCCGGGCGGCGGTTCGTGCTGGAGCACGCGCGCGTGCTGCTCGGGCAGCCGGCCAGCGGCGGCAGCCGGGGCGCGATCTCCGATCTCGCCCTCCAGGCCAAGGAGATGGTCCGCATCCGCGGCCAGGTCGAGGAGGTGCTGGCCCGCCACACGCACCACGACGTGGCGACCCTGCGCGCGGACATGGACCGCGACAAGGTGTTCACCGCTCCCGAGGCAGTGGCGTACGGGCTGGCCGACGAGGTGGTGAGCCGGCGTCTGCTGAGGCCGTGAGACACCCGGTAGGACACCGGGTGTCCTACCGACGCCGACTCGCGCGGCTCGTCAGGCGGCCAGGCAGAGACCGTCGTGCGACGAGGTCGTCGTCGTCCCGCGCCGGTCGGGGCGCCGGAGGGACGGGCCGCCGGTGAGCCGGACCAACTCGCCCTGGGTCCGGGCCAGCAGGTCGCCGAGGCTCAGGCCGAGGGCTCGGGCGGCGGCCGCGAGGACCTCCGAGGAGGCTTCCTTGCGGCCGCGCTCCACCTCCGAGAGGTACGGCATCGAGATCCGGGCCGCGTCGGCGACGTCCTTCAACGTGCGCTCCTGCGCCCGGCGTTCACGGCGCAGGACGTCTCCGACCAGGTCGCGCCACAGCGGCTCGCGCTCGGCGGACGGGCGCAGGGGGATCACGCGGGCTCGGTTCGGCGCCTGCTTCGGCGCTTGGTTGCTCACCTCTCAAGCCTAGGAACGCGGGCCGCCACGGCAAGGGTCCGGCATTGCGCCCTCGGTGGAATCGGGGGGCCGGTGTTCGCGACGCGCTCACATCCGGCACGCATGGGCCGCCCAGGAGCGGGTAGCCGCCCCCTGAGCGGGCCCGTCCACACGTGTCCGATCGTGACTGTCCAGGGAGACGAGGGAGAGCCATGCAGACCGCCGTGATCCGGTCGGAGGCCAAGGGTGTCGAGGGCACCGCCGGCACCAGCACGGACGGCGCACCGCTGCCGGGTATCGAGGCGCCGCGCAGCGTGGCCCCGCGTGACGCGCGTGAACTGTCCCGGCAGTTCTTCCAGCGGCTGGCCGTACTCGAAGAGGGCACCCACGACTACCAGTACGCCCGCAACACGCTCATCGAGATGAACATGTCGCTGGTGCGGTTCGCCGCCGGCCGGTTCCGCAGCCGCGGGAACGACATGGAGGACATCGTCCAGACCGGGATGATCGGCCTGATCAAGGCCATCGACCGGTTCGAGATCGCGCGCGAGGTGGAGTTCACGTCGTTCGCGCTGCCGTACATCGTCGGTGAGATCAAGCGTTTCTTCCGGGACACGACGTGGGCCGTGCATGTGCCGCGGCGGCTGCAGGAACTGCGCGTCGAGCTGGCCAAGGCCCGGGACGAACTCGCCAGCCGCCTGGACCGGGAGCCGACGGTCGCCGAGCTGGCCACCCTGATGAACCTCTCGGAGGGTCAGGTGGTCGAGGCGCAGATCGCCGCCAACGGCTACAACTCCTCCTCGCTCGACGCGGCGCTGACCGGAGACGGTCCGGAGAACGGCGAGGCGGTCCTGGCGGACTTCATCGGTGTGGAGGAGGACGGGCTGCGGCTCGTCGAGGACTTCCACTCGCTGGCCCCCCTGATGGCCGAACTCAGCGAGCGCGACCGGCAGATCATCCATATGCGGTTCGTGGAGGAGGCCACCCAGGCGGAGATCGGCGAGCGGCTGGGCTGCTCCCAGATGCATGTGTCCCGCCTGATCAAGCGGATCATCACCCGACTGCGCCAGGGCATGCTGGGCGAGTTGGGCTGCGCCTGACCGCAGCGCCCCAAAGGGGCGCGAGGCTCTGACATCTGCGGCTCCGCCGCGCGGGCGCGACCAGCCACGACGGCGCCGCACCGAAACGACAGCACATCGCGGAACCACGGCACATCGCGCCACGGCCAGCGCAGCGCTCAGCTCTCGAAGCGGACCACGGCACGCACCCGCTTGCCGACCGGCACGCGCTCGGCGGTGACCTCCGCCGCCAGCGCGTGCACGATCTCCAGACCGTGCCGGCCGATGCGCTCGGGGTCCTTCGGGAAGCGCAGGGGCAGCGCGTCGCTGCTGTCGTAGACGCACACGGTGACCGAGGCGTCCGTACCCTCCAGTTCCAGGATGTACGGGCCGTTGCTGTGCCGGTCGGCGTTGGTGACCAGTTCGCTGACCACGAGCATCACCTCACCGCTCGCCCGGGCGCCGATCGCGGCGCACCATTCCGTTCTGAGCTGGTCGACGAAGTGGGCGGCGAAGGCACGGGCCTCGGCGATGCAGCCGGGTTCACCGCTGTAGTGCGCCGCCCGCCGCAGCGGTTCCACGGGTACGTCGAAGCCAGTCGGTATCACTGCCCCGTCCAGGTGCTCGATCATGCGTTTCTCTCTCGGAGGCCGGACTGGCCGGACGCTGCTGTGCACCTGTGCTCGTACCCCGTGCCGGGCCGTGCAGTCCCGTCTGTCGTCACACCGTCCCCGCGCCGCCCAGGCGACGCCTCACACGGTGGGGGAGACGGGCGCCGACCGGCCAGTCGTCGCGGACGAGGACAAAGAGCTGTCCGGCAGGCCCGTGACATCGGGCACCAGGCCCGGCGCCGAGTCGGAGCTCGGGGGCTCGGGGCTGCGCGGCGCGGAACTCGGGGGCTCCGACGGCGGCGACTCGGGGCTCGTCTCGTCGCGGCCCGGGGCTTCCGAGGCCGGCGATTCGGACTTCGGGGACTCGGACGAGGGCGACTCGGAGTCCGGCGACTCCGACGACGGCGA
The DNA here is from genome assembly GCF_053594615.1 of Streptomyces sp. NPDC001858. Classification (NCBI taxonomy): domain Bacteria; kingdom Bacillati; phylum Actinomycetota; class Actinomycetes; order Kitasatosporales; family Streptomycetaceae; genus Streptomyces; species Streptomyces sp. NPDC001858. The sequence goes on along the minus strand of NZ_JBSFEV010000039.1, from coordinate 22,511 downwards.
CTCCGACGACGGGGAGGGCGAGGACTCCTCGGACGACGGCGGGGGCGACACACAGTCCGACGGCTTGCCGCCGGCGCACGTCGTCGGGGAGGTGGACGAGCCGGGGCTGGTCGGCGGGCTCGGTGTGCTGATGACGATGGACGGCGTCTGCTTGGGCGGCGGCTTCGTGGGCCGGTCCTTGTCGCCGTCGTCGCCCCGTGGCCGGGCGATCCAGTGGTGGTCGGGATCGGGGTCGTAGAGCACGAAGACGTCGATCACAGTCTTGGACGGGGTGACCACCACGGTCGTCGAGGGGCTGTACGACGGCCAGGTGGTGCCGGTCCGCTTGTAGCCGCTCTGCTGGGCGACGGGCGGGGTCAGCGGGTTGCCGCAGGCGCAGCGCACCTTCGGGACGCCGCGCGCGTCGATCAGGACGGCCGTGCCGGCCTGCAGCACGGCCTGGAAGCTGGTCGCGGCGCCGTCGCGGTATCCGTGGTTGGTGACCCGGGTGTCCAGCCGCAGCTGCACGGGGGTGAGCGAGCGCAGGTAGGCGGGGACCCCGGCGGGGGCGACGCCGGCGACGCCCGCGAACGCCCGGTTCTTGGCGGGGACGGCCGTGAGGGCCTTGATCTGATGCTCCACGTCGCAGCTGGAGACGTTGAGGGTGCCGCCGTACAGTCCGGCCTGTCCCCCGTCCACCGCGGGGACGGCGTTCGCGGGCGGGGTGGAGGACGACGGCGCGATGGAGGCCGGCGGGGCGGAACTCCTGGTGGGGGACTCCGTGTAGGCGTCCGGGCCCGTTTCGCCGGCCGGCAGCATGAAGACCTCGCCGGCCTGGGTGGAGCTGTCGCCGCCCGACAGGGTGAGCACCAGGGCGAGGGCCGTGGCGGCCACGACGGCGGTGGTGATCAGCGCGACCCGGGGAGCGGACCTCCACCACGGCGGGCGCGGTTCCCGGCCGCCGTCCGAGAAGTCGGCGGAGTCGTCGTGGGGCGGTGGCGGGGTGGGCGGCTGGGAGGGCGGTCCCGAGGGTCGCGAGGGTCCCGAAGGCGGCTCCGAAGGTCCCGAAAGGGGCCCGGAGGGCGGTCCGGCCGGTCGCCCGCCGGTGGGGTCCGTGGGGCGGCCTGATGACGGCGGTTCGACGCTCACAAGCACTCCCGACGTGGGTTTTCCGCGGCGGTTCATCCGATGGATCCCGTCCGGGCCCGCTGCACGGCGGGGCCGTTCGGTGGGCCGTGCGGCGACCGTGCGAGGGGCGGTGCGGCCGCCCCGACCGGCCCATTCGATATGCGCCGCTTTCTTCCACAATCAACCCATTGTGTGCTCCGGTCGGGCGCCGCTCGCAAGCCGGACGCGGACGGCCCACCCGACAGGCGCGCGCTCCCGGGGCTGCTTAGCGTGGACAGGGTGAGCGTGCGCACCCTGCATGACCAGGCAGTATCCCGCCACGGGTGGGTCCAGGCGGTCGCCGTGGCACTCGCCGGGCTGATCGCCATGGTGGTCATGGCCGTGCTGGGGCTGTGGGCGGCGGGCGCCTCGGATCTGCCCCAGGGCGCGTTCCCCCAGGTGGTCGCGGCGACGGTGGTCACGGCCGTGGGCGGCACGGTCGAGCTCTCGGGCAGCGCCGGTGGACTCGCCGGTACACAGGCCGGGCTGACGGTGACTCCGCTGTCCGTGACCCTCGTCGGGGCGCTCGTCGTCGGCGCGGGATTCCTGCGGCCGCTGCGGCACCGGGCGGTCGCCGGGGCCCCGGAGCTGGCGGGCTGGGCCCTGCGGATCGCCGTGGTGTGGCTGCTCGGCCTGCTGGGCCTGGCGCTCGCCGCCCGCAAGACCTTCACCCTCGACCTCGGCGACGACACGCTGAGCGAGCTCGGGGACCTGTTCGGCGTCCGCCCGAAGGTCGGGTTCACCACGGATGTGCCGCTCACCCTTCTGGTCGGGCTGCTGTGGCTGGCCGCCGTGCTGGCGCTGGCGCTGCTCGTGTCGCCCGGGGCTCCGCTGCCGGCCCGGCTGCTGCGCTTCCAGGAGTCGGTGCGTCCGGCCGCCCACGCGATGGTCGTGCTGCTGCTCGCGTGCGTGGCCCTGGGGCTGGTCATCGCCCTGGTCGTGGCGGCGACCCGCGGCCGGCCACGGGAGACCTTCGCGGTGATCCTGCTGGGCCTGCCCAACCTGGTGTGGCTGGTGTTCACCCTCGGTCTGGGGGCCACCTGGAACGGGCGTGTGGAGGGCCCGTTCGGGCTGCCCATGCCGCAGGTGCTGGACCAGGTGCTGCGCAGCGACGACACGGCCGCGCTCAATCTGAGCAGCATGGCCGAGTACGACGGCCGGGTGTGGTGGCTGGTGGTGGTGGACGCGGTGCTGCTGCTCGGGGCGGCGTTCGTGATGGCGGCCCGTTCGCCGGCCCGGATGCGGGCCTGGCAGCACGCCCTGCACATGGCGCTGGCGCTGGTGCTCACCGTGCTGATGCTCTGTCTGATCGGCCGGATCACCGCGCATTACGGCCTGACCGTGCTCGGCATCAACGACGTCTCGGGCCTGTCCGGCGATCTGTTCCTGCACCCGGACATCTGGCCCGCCCTCGGCCTGGCCGCGCTGTGGGGCCTGGTCACCGGGTTCCTGGGCGCCCTGGCGGCCCGACCGGTGCACCGCCGCGGCGAGACGCCCTCGCCTTGACGGTGGTTCAGGGCTGACGTCGGTTCAGGGCTGACGCGGGTCGAGGACCGGGCGGGCCCAGCTCGGGGGTCGGGGGGCTGGGCCCCACGGATCGGCCGGTTCCGTCGGGGGGCGGGGCGTGCGATGGCCGCCGGTCTCCGTGGACCTCAGTTCCGCGACGAAGGCGGCGCAGGTGGGGTGGCGGGACTCGGGGTTCTTGGCGAGGGCCCGCGCGAACACCCCGTCGACCTCCCGGGGCAGGTCGGGGCGCACCTCCGTCAGGGGGGTCGGGTCGGCGTTCTGGTGGGCCCAGAGCAGGGCCATGTCGTCGTCGCGGAGATAGGGCGGGCGGGCCGCGAGGCACTCGTAGACCACGCAGGCGAGTCCGTAGACGTCGCAGCGGCCGTCGACGGGCCGGCCCGAGATCTGCTCGGGGGCGACGTAGTCGAGGGTGCCGACGAACTGGCCGACCGTGGTGAATCCGGTCAGCGACAGCGACTTCTTCGTCAGGCCGAAGTCGGTGAGGTAGACATGCTCGGGATGGTCGCTGTCGGTGCCCCGGGACACCAGGATGTTGCCGGGCTTGACGTCACGGTGGACCAGCCCGTGGTCGTGCGCGGCGTCCAGCGCGGAGGCGACCTGCGCGGCGATCCGGACGGCCGTCGCCAGCGGCAACGGGCCCTCGCGGTCGAGGAGATGGCGCAGGTCGCTCCCCTCGACGTACCGCATGGCGATGTACAGCACGCCGTCGGTCTCGTCGGCCTCGAACACGGGCACGATGTGCGGGTGGTCGATCGCCGCGGCCACCCGTGACTCATGGGTGAAACGCTTGCGGAAGGTGTCGTTGCGGGCCAGTTCCGGGGCGAGCAGTTTGAGCGCGACCGTCCGGTCCAGGCGCAGGTCACGGGCGCGGTAGACGACGGCCATCCCCCCGCGTCCGATCTCGCGCTCGATGCGGTAGCCGGCGACCTGGCGGCCCACCAGTTCGGAGGGCCGGCCGGCGAACGGGCTCGTGCCGTGCGACATCAGGGTTCCCGGTCGGGGTGGACGATCCGGGTGGGGGCGTGCGACTGGTCGTCGAGCACGTCGGTGGCGTCGTTCTCGGCGGTCTCGGCGGTCTCGGCGGTCGCGGCGGTCGCGTCCGGCGCCGCGAACGCGTCGCCGACGTCGAGCGCCCGGTCGGTGGCGTAGGTGCTGAGGCGGGTGCCGTCGCCGTACACCCAGCGCCTGCGGGCGGAGTCGTACAGCCACATGTCCTCGCCCTCGACGACCACCCCGATCCGCAGGCCGTGGGTGCGGCGGCGGAAGGACTCGCCGTCCAGGCCGCCGTCGGCCAGCTCCTCCACCGCCGCCCGGTAGCGGGCGAGGGACTGTTCGGCGCGGCCGAGGAGGGGGCGCGGGTCGGCGGAGGTCGCGAGGGGGTCGTCGGAGCGGGGCGGGTCCTGGGGGACGGCGATCAGGAAGCGGCCGTCCACCCAGGCCGACCAGCCGTTGGAGCACAGCACATGCCCCCAGTCGCCGCGCCGCTCGGTGAGCCGGACCGGCAGCAGCGCGTCGAGCGGCACGGTGGGCCGGGTCGGGTCGGGGGCCTCCCAGGCGGGCATGCCGTGCTGGGGGACGACGTGGGTGGGACGGAATCCGGGAGTCGTCATCGGCCGCCCCCTACTTCCGCATCACGACGGGCTCGTGCCGGCGCAGCAGCCGGGAGACGGCGAATCCGAAGGCCACCGAGAGCACGACGAGCATGCCCATGTTGAGCAGCCACACCCCCGCCGAGTGTTCGAACAGCGGGTCGGCGGTCTTGGCGCCGGGCACGATCCGGGCCAGCTCGATGGTGCCGGCCATCGCGCCGAACGCCCAGCGCGCGGGCACGAGATAGGCCAGCTGCTCCAGGACGGGTTTGCCGTCCAGCTTCAGCAGCGCGCCGCAGAAGACCACCTGGACGACGGCGAGCAGCACCAGCAGCGGCATCGTCACCTCCTCCTTGCTCACGAGCGCGGAGACGAGGAGGCCGAGCATCATGGCGGCGAAGGAGAGCATGGCGACGGCCACGGTGATCTCCAGCAGCGGTGGCATCAACACGCCTTTTCCGCCGGGCGCGTTGAGGTCGACGCCGAGCAGGGCGACGAGCGTCAGCACCACCGCCTGGACGACGGTGACCGTGCCCAGCACGACGACCTTGGACATCAGGTACGCCGATCTGGACAGGCCGACGGCCCGTTCCCGCTGGTAGATCACGCGTTCCTTGACGAGTTCGCGCACGGCGTTGGCGGCGCCGGTGAGCACGCCGCCCACGCACAGGATGAGCAGCGCGTCCATCGCGCTGTCCAGGACGAGTTTGCTGCCCGCCAGGGCGCGGTCCATGGCGCCCATGATGAACGGCAGCGCGATCATGATGGCCAGGAAGGTGCGGTCGGCGCTGAGCGCGGCCGTGTAGCGGCGGATCAGGGTGCTGAGCTGGGCGCCCCTGCTGCGCGGCCGGGGCGGCGGCAGGACGACCACCGGGCCGGTGCGCGGCAGCCGGGGCTGCTCGCTGGAGTTGACGACGTACTCCCGCTGGAACGGCGAGTCGCGGAACTCCCCCGCCCAGTCCCGGCCGTGGTCGCCCTCGAACGCCTCGAACGCCTCGGGCCAGTGCTCGAAGCCGAAGAAGGCGAGGGCGTCCTCGGGCGGGCCGAAGTAGGCGACCTTGCCGCCCGGCGCGAGCACCAGCAGCCGGTCGCACACTTCCAGGCTGAGGACGCTGTGGGTGACGACGATGACCGTGCGGCCGTCGTCGGCGAGGCCGCGCAGCATGTGCATCACGGAGCGGTCCATGCCGGGGTCGAGGCCGGAGGTCGGTTCGTCGAGGAAGAGCAGCGACGGCTTGGTCAGCAGTTCCAGGGCCACGCTGACCCTTTTGCGCTGGCCGCCGGAGAGGCTGTGCACGGGTTGCGCGGCGCGCTCTTCGAGACCCAGTTCGCGGATGACCTCCTCGACCCGTTCGCGGCGCTCGGCCTTGGCGGTGTCCTGCGGGAAGCGCAGTTCGGCGGCGTAGGAGAGGGCGGCGCGCACGGTCAGCTGGGCGTGCAGGATGTCGTCCTGCGGAACCAGTCCGATGCGCTGGCGCAGTTCGGCGTAGTCGCGGTAGAGGTCGCGGCCGTCGTAGACGACCGTGCCGTGGTCGGCGGGGCGCTGTCCGGTGAGGGCGTTGAGCAGAGTGGACTTGCCGGCGCCACTGGGGCCGACGACGGCGAGCAGGCACTTCTCGCCCACCGGGAACGACACGTCGTCGAGGAGGACCTTGCGGCCGCGGTCGACGGTGACGGTGAGGTCCTGGACGTCGAGGGAGACCTCGCCGGTGTCGACGTACTCCTGGAGTTCGTCGCCGACCAGGCAGAACGCGGAGTGGCCGATGCCGACGACGTCGCCGGGGCCGAGCGGGGCGCGGGTGACGGGCGAGCCGTTGAGGTAGGTGCCGTTGTGGCTGCCCAGGTCGAGGATCTCGTGGCCGCCGTCGGGCAGGGTGCGCAGTTCGGCGTGCCGGCGCGAGACGACGAGGTCGTCGACGACCAGGTCGTTGTCGGTGGCGCGGCCGATGCGGACGGTGGTCGTCGGCATCGGCCGGACGTTGGTGGGCTGTTTGAAGGTGCTCGTCAGCGCGGGCATGGAGACGGCCGTCGGGCGCCGCACCACAGTCGGCGGGCGGCGGTCCGACAGGGAGACGGACGGCCCGTCGGAGGGACTGCCGAAGCGGATCACGCTGCCCGGGCCGACGCCCCACTCGCGGATCCGGCGGCCGTCGGCGTAGGTGCCGTTGGTGCTGTGTTCGTCCTCAAGGGTCCAGTGGTCGCCGTCGGGCCGCAGCACCGCGTGATGCCAGGAGACTCGGGTGTCGTCGATGACGACGTCGCTGAGTGGGTCCCGGCCGACGTGGTAGTCGTGGCCCGGGGACAACACCAGGGAACCCGACTCGGTCTCCAGCACGAGTTCGGGCGCAGTCGAGGAGACCGGACGCTCCGCCATGCCCTGATTCTATCGATTGATCACCTTATGTGCCCGACGGAGAGATCCGTGCCGGGCGTCAGCCGACGGAGACGACGAGGGCCGGAACGGTGCGCTGCATGCGCAGCGCGTCGACGGACTCGGCGAGCAGTTCGTACTCGGTGGTCTCGTCGCCGACGGCGATCCGCACGAGCCGGCCGCCCGCCAACTCGTCGGCCACCAGCTCCTGTCGGTCCCCGTCCGCGCACCAGGCCCGCAGCAGTGCGGGCACGTCGGGCACGGTGTCGGCCACCGGGACCAGGGCCCCCTGCGGGAAGTGTTCGCTCTCGGGCTGCGGGTCCAGCCGTTCGGCCATCCAGGACGCCCGGTCGCGCAGCCACCACAGGGCGAGTGCCAGCGTCGGCGCACGGTAGGTGCCGAGCGGTACGCCGATGCGCCGGCCGTCACAGACGCCGTACGCCGTGACATGGCACAGGAATTCGTCGTGCACGTCTTCTCCCCCGGTGCTCGCCTGTCGGTTGCGCCTCGCTTCCGTGCGGCTCCTGTGAGTGAAGTGCCTTGACGTTCGAGTATGTTCACTACTGAAACAGTGTCACCATGAATTTCCGGCCAGTCTCTTGGCATATTCGCCGACGTTCATGGCCGGAATACGGCGAGCATCCGGGCGTGATGCGGTCGCCTGACGGAAAGTCGACCAGGACGGCGGGCGCGGGCAGGCCGCTCCCCCGGCGATCGCGCCGGAACGACGAAGGCCGTCGATCCCGGTGCTGACCAGGATCGACGGCCTCCGCGCGGGCATGGTTGCCCCCACCCGCGAATACTGTGGGTGACGAAAACGCCGTGGCTGACCGCCGCAAGGCCGAAACGCGCGCCGCGGAGTCGTTCCCGGCCCTCAGCCGTTGATCACCGCGTCGATCCGGGCCAGCTCGGCGTCCTCGAAGTCCAGGTTGGTCAGGGCGCCGACGCTGTCCTCGATCTGCCGGGCGCTGCTCGCGCCGACCAGCGCGGAGGTCACCCGGCCACCGCGCAGCACCCAGGCCAGGGCGAGCTGGGCGAGGGACTGACCGCGGGACTTGGCGATGTCGTCGAGGGCGCGCAGCTTGCCGACGAGCTCCTCGGTCAGCTCCTCGGAGTTCAGGAACGGGCTGTCGCTCGCCGCGCGCGAGTCCTCCGGGATGCCGTCCAGGTAGCGACCGGTCAGCAGGCCCTGCTCCAGCGGCGAGAAGACGATCGAGCCGACCTGGAGCTCGTCCAGCGCGTCGAGCAGGCCCTCGGTCTCCGGGCGGCGGTCGAGCATCGAGTAGCGCGGCTGGTGGATGAGGAGCGGGGTGCCCAGCTCACCGAGGATCCGGGCGGCCTCGCGGGTCTGCTCCGCCGAGTAGTTCGAGACGCCGACGTAGAGCGCCTTGCCCTGCTGCACCGCGGAGTGCAGGGCGCCCATCGTCTCCTCCAGGGGAGTCTCCGGGTCGGGGCGGTGCGAGTAGAAGACGTCGACGTAGTCGAGGCCCATCCGGGTCAGGCTCTGGTCCAGCGAGGACAGCAGGTACTTGCGCGAGCCCCACTCGCCGTACGGGCCGGGCCACATCAGATAGCCGGCCTTCGTGGAGATGATCAGCTCGTCGCGGTAGGGCGCGAAGTCCGCCTTGAGCGCCTCGCCCAGCGCGGACTCGGCGGCGCCGGGCGGCGGGCCGTAGTTGTTGGCCAGGTCGAAGTGGGTCACGCCGAGGTCGAAGGCGCGGCGCAGGATCGCCCGCTGGGTCTCGACCGTGCGGTCCGCGGGGCCGAAGTTGTGCCACAGTCCGAGCGACAGCGCGGGGAGCTTCAGGCCGCTGCGTCCGGTGCGCCGGTAGGGCATGTCCGCGTAGCGGTCGGGATGTGCGGTGTACAACGCGTCTCCAGGAGATCAGTTTCAGCAGGTGACCTCCACTCTCGCGCCGCCCCCGGCAGTGGTCCAACAGAAGAATGCGATGAGATTCAGCAGATACGCTTCTCAATCATGGAACTGCGCCACCTCCAGCATTTCGTCGCCGTCGCCGAGGACCAGCATTTCACCCGGGCCGCCGAACGCCTGATGGTCTCCCAGTCGGGCCTGTCGGCATCGATCAGGGCCCTGGAGCGGGAGCTGCGCGCGCCGCTGTTCGTGCGGACCACCCGGCGGGTGACGCTGACGGAGGCGGGCCGGGCGCTGCTCGCCGAGGCGGAGCGGGTCCTGGCGCAGGTGCGGGCGGCCCACGAGGCGGTGGCCGCCGTGCAGGGCGTGGTCCGCGGCACCCTGTCGGTGGGCACCGAGCAGTGCATCGCGGGGGTGCATGTCGCGGGGGTGCTCGCGGCGTTCCGGCGGCGGCATCCGGACGTGGAGATCCGGCTGCGGCAGACCGGCTCCGGCGCGCTGGGCGAGGAGGTGGCGGCCGGCCGGCTCGACCTGGCCTTCGCCTACCGCACCCAGACGGACACCGACCAGCTGCGCTGCGTGCCGCTGGCGGTCGAGCCGATGTACGTGCTGTGCCATCCCGACCACCGCCTCGCCGGGGCGGCGGCGCTCACTCCGCAGGACCTGGCCGGCGAGGTGTTCGTCGACTTCCACCCGGACTGGGGCCCGCGCCGCGCCACCGACGCCGCGTTCGCCGAGGCCGGGGTGGGGCGCACGGTCGCCCTGGAGGTCAACGACGTGCACAGTCTGCTGGACCTGGTGGACGAGAACCTGGGCGTCGCGGTCGTCCCGCGGCACTTCCGGCACAAGCGCGAGGCGCTCACCGCGCTCGCCCTCAAGGGCGTCGGCGCGGCGCGGTACGAGACGGTCGCCCTGCTGCCGCCGGCCCGCGCGACCAGCCCGGCGGCCCGGGCGCTGATGGGGCTGCTGGAAACAGCGGGCGGGTGAGCGCGCCCTGCGCGATGGTGGACGTATGCACGCGAAGGACATCCTCATCGACGGGTACGACCGCATCCGGGAAGAGGTCCACGCCGCCGTCGAGGGCCTGGACGCCGACCGCCTGGTCGCCCGGCCCGGCGACTCGGCCAACTCGATCGCCTGGCTGGTCTGGCACCTCGCCCGGGTCCAGGACGACCACCTGGCCGACGCCTTCGGGCTCGACCAGGTGTGGCTGAGCCAGGACTGGGAGAAGCGGTTCGGCCTCGACCTGCCGCGCCGGGACACCGGGTACGGGCACAGCGCGGCGCAGGTGGCGAAGGTGCGGGTGGCCGAGGGCGGCCTGCTGACCGGGTACTACGACGCGGTGCACGCGCAGAGCCTGACGGCGTTGCGCGCGCTGACGGCGGCGGACCTGGAGCGCGTCGTGGACGAGCGCTGGGATCCGCCGGTCACGCTGGGCGTACGGCTGGTCAGCGTCCTGTCCGACGATCTCCAGCACGTCGGACAGGCCGCGTACGTGCGCGGACTGCTTCAGAGCGCGGGCGCGTAACCCGGCAGGACGACGTCCTCGATGAGCGCCTCGCGCTCGTCGAACGGGATGAACGCGCTCTTGAGGGCGTTGACGGTGACCGTGCGCAGGTCCTCGGCGGTCCAGCCCGCCTGCTCGACCAGCAGCGACATCTCGCGGGTCATGGTGGTGCCGGACACCAGCCGGTTGTCGGTGTTGAGGGTGACCCGGAAGCCGAGGTCCTTCAGCGCGGTGATCGGGTGCTCGGCGATGGAGGTCGCCGCGCCGGTCTGGAGGTTGGAGGTCGGGCACATCTCCAGGGCGATCCGGCGGTCGCGCACCCAGCCCGCCAGCCGGCCGAGCTTGCCGTCGACGATGTCCTCGGTGATGCGCACGCCGTGCCCGATGCGCTGGGCGCCGCACACCTGGAGTGCCTGGTGGATGCTGGGCAGCCCGTGGGCCTCGCCCGCGTGGATGGTGAACGGCACGCTCTCGCGGCGCAGGTGCTCGAAGGCGGCCAGGTGGTCGGCGGGCGGGAAGCCGTCCTCGGCGCCGGCGATGTCGAAGCCGACGACGCCGGCGTCCCGGAAGGCGACGGCCAGGTCGGCGGCCTCACGGACGCGGTCGAACATCCGCATGCCGCACAGCAGGGTGCCGACCCGGACGGGGGTACCGGCGGCGGCCGCCTTCGCCATGCCCGCCGCGAGGCCCTCCTGGACGGTCTCGACGACCTCGCCCATGGTGAGGCCGCCGTCGGTGTTCAGCTCGGGGGCGTAGCGCACCTCGCCGTAGACGACTCCGTCGGCGGCGAGGTCGAGGACGTACTCCTCGGCGGCGCGCAGCAGGCCCTCGCGGGTCTGCAGCACGGCGAGGGTGTGCTCGAAGGTGGCTATGTAACGCACCAGGTCGCCCGAGTTGGCCGCCTCGAAGTACCACGCGGCCAGCGCGTCGGGGTCGGTGCTGGGCAGGGTGTGGCCGACCGCTTCCGCCAGCTCGACGACGGTGGCGGGACGCAGACCGCCGTCGAGGTGGTCGTGCAGGACGGCCTTGGGGAGCCGGCGGATGGCGTCGATGTCTACGCGCGTAGCAGTCATGGCGGATCTTTCCTTGGCGAGGCGAGGCGAGGCGAGGCGGGGCGGGGTGGTGCGGCGGGTGCGGCGGGCGCGGTGCGGTCTTCAGTCGGCGGGCTGGAGCAGGTCCCAGCGGTTGCCGTACAGGTCCCGGAAGACGGCGACGGAGCCGTACGGCTCATGCCGGGGCTCCTCCAGGAAGGTCACGCCGGCGGCGAGCATGCGGGCGTGGTCGCCGGCGAAGTCCTCGGTGTGCAGGAAGAACCCGACCCGGCCGCCGGTCTGGTCGCCGACACGGGCGCGCTGGGCCTCGCCCTTGGCCCGGGCGAGCAGCAGTCCGACGCCGTCCTGACGCTCCCCCGGCCGGACGACGACCCAGCGGGCGCCGTCGGGGCGGGGTGCGTCCTCGACGAGCCGGAAGCCGAGCGCCTCGGTGTAGAAGCGGATCGCCTCGTCGTAGTCGTCGACGACGAGGGTGACCAGGGCGATGCGACTCATCGGGGCCTTTCGGGGTGCGTGCGGAAGGTACGGGAGGGGTGATCGTCGGAAGAGGTTATACGTAAAACGTCCCCCACGCCAGTCACCGCGGCACGGGTGCCCGGGAAGGGCCCCAAGCGGGTGGGGCGAAGTCAGCTGCGGTGCGGCAGCGCCCCAAAGGGGCGCGGGGCGCTGACATCAGCGGCTCCGCCGCGCGGGCGCGACCGGCCACGACGGCGCCGCAGCAAAACGACGGCCCATCGCGGCACATCGCGGCACATCCAGCGGAGCGCCTGCGCCTAGGTCGCAGGTCCGAGGCGCGGTCGGGCCGTGGCCCGAGGTGGGCGGCCCGCTTTACCGTTACCGTCCGGGACATGAAGATCACAGAGCCGCCCCGCAGTCCCGAGCGGCGCAGGCGGGAGGTCCTGGAACGGCTGGAACGGGAGACGGACGTCTGGGTCGCCACGGCCGACCGGGAGGGCCTGCCGTGCCTCGTCGCCCTGTGGTTCGTCTGGGACGGCGAGCACCTGTGGCTGGCCACCCGGCCTGCCAACCCCACGGGCCGCAACCTCCGGGACGGCCGGCGCGCCCGGCTGGCTTTCGGGGACACCCGGGACGTGGTGCTGATCGACGCGGCGGCGGAGACGTTCTCGGCGCAGGACGTGCCGCCGGCCGCCGCCGAGGCGTTCCTGGCGAAGACGGGCTGGGATCCGCGCGAGGAGCGCGCGGAGTACGCCTGGTTCCGGATGCGGCCGACGGCGGTCCAGGCCTGGTGCGAGGTGCGGGAACTGCCGGGGCGGCACCTGATGCGGGACGGGGTGTGGCTCGTCCAGGATCCGCGGTGAGCGGCGTCCGGCGCATCGGGGCCTGGGCGGGCGTCAGTGCAGCGGCTTCTCCAGCACCGCCTTGCGGTGGCCGAAGGTCTCGATGGAGTAGCGCCCGTGGTAGCTGCCCATGCCGCTCTCGCCCACTCCGCCGAACGGCAGGTCGGAGACGGTGAGATGGGCGAGCGGCAGCCCCAGGCCGAGCCCGCCGGAGGAGGTCTCGGCGGCGATGCGGCCACGCGTGTCGTCGGACTCGGTGAACACGTACAGGGCGAGGGGCTTGGCCCGGTCGTTGATGAAGGCGATCGCCTCGTCCAGGCCGTCGACGGTCACGATCGGCAGGATCGGGCCGAAGATCTCCTCCCGCATGACGGGCGACGCGGGGTCGACGTCGGCGAGGACGGTCGGCGCGATGTACTTGTCCGCGCGGTCGTTGGCCCCGCCGACCACGATCCGGCCGGAGTCGAGCAGCCCGGCGAGCCGGTCGAAGTGGCGTTCGTTGACAATGCGGCCGTAGGCGCCGGAGGTCTGCGGGTCGGCGCCGTAGACGGCCTCGACCGCCCGCGCCAGCAGGGGTTCGAGGGCGGCGGCCGTCGCCGGGTCGGTGAGGACGTAGTCCGGGGCGACGCAGGTCTGCCCGGCGTTGAGGAACTTGCCGCGGGCCAACCGGTCGGCGACGACGGCGAGATCGGCGTCCCGGTCGACGAACGCCGGGGACTTTCCGCCGAGTTCGAGGGTGACCGGGGTGAGGTGCTCGGCGGCGGCGCGCAGGACGATCCGGCCGACGGCGCCGTTGCCGGTGTAGAAGATGTGGTCGAAGCGCTCGGCCAGCAGCGCGGTGGTCTCCGGGATCCCGCCCTCGACGACGGCGATCGCGTCGGTGTCGAGGTGGGCCGGGAGCAGCCGGGCCAGGGCGGCGGAGGTGGCGGGCGCGAGCTCGCTGGGCTTGACGACCACCGCGTTCCCGGCGGCGAGGGCGCCGACCAGCGGGGCGAGCAGGAGCTGCGCGGGGTAGTTCCAGGGCGCGATGACGAGGACCACGCCGAGGGGGTCGACCTGGGTCCAGGCCCGCGCGTCGGCGCCCAGGTGGGCCGGGACCGGGGCGGGCTCGGGGCGCAGCCACTCGTCCAGGTGGTCGAGGGTGTGGTCGATCTCGCGGACGGTGAAGTCGATCTCCGTGCGGTAGGCCTCGGCGGTGCTCTTGCCCAGGTCGGCGTGGAGGGCTGCGGCCAGTTCGGCGCCGTCCTTCGTGAGCAGTTCGCGCAGTCGGCGCAACTGGTCCGTGCGCCACGCGACGGGCTGGGTGCGGCCGGTGCGGAAGGTGGCGCGCAGCCGGGCGACGACGTCGGCGGGCCGCTCGGGGCCTGCGGGCTGCTCGGGGGTGGCGGCGGTGGTCACGGTGCCTCGCTGGGGTGCGCGGGCCTGTCGGCCCTGGGTTCTCGGGGTCGGCCCGGGTTTCTGGTCTGCCGGATCTGCCGGATCTGCCGGGGGCGAGCGGTCAGCTCGGTGTATATGCCAACCTTTCACGTACCAAAATACATTCCCGGGGCGCGGAGCGTTCTCAACAGGAGGTTTCTCAGGGAGCCCGGCGCGCGAGTTCGCGCACTCGCCGTTCGAGGAAGGCGCGTTCCGCCGGGTTCTCGCTCAGCGCGAGGGCCGCCTCGTAGGCCTCAAGGGCCTCCCCCACCCGGCCGAGCCGGCGCAGCAGGTCCGCGCGGACCGCGTGCCGGACGTGGTAGCCGTCGAGGTCCAGCGCGTCGACGAGGTCCAGGGCCGGCCCCGGCCCCTCGGTCTCGGCCACGGCGACCGCCCGGTTCAGGGCCACCACCGGGCTCGGGGCGACCACCATGAGCTGGTCGTACAGGCTCAGGATCTGCCGCCAGTCGGTCTCGGCGGCGGTCGGCGCGTCGCTGTGGACGGCCTGGACGGCGGCCTGGATCTGGTAGGGCCCGGGCCGGTCGCGGCGCAGGCAGCGCCGGACGAGCGTCTGTCCCTCGGCGACCAGTTCCCGGTCCCAGCGGTCGCGGTCCTGGTCGGGCAGCGGCACGAGCGTGCCGTCGGCCGTCTCACGTGCGGCCCGGCGGGACTCGACCAGCAGCATCAGCGCCAGCAGCCCGGTGGCCTCGGGCTCGTCCGGCATCAGCTCGGTGAGGAGCCGGCCGAGGCGCACGGCCTCCGCGCACAGGCCCGGATCGCCCCCGTACCCCTCGTTGAAGATCAGGTAGACGACGGCGAGCACCCCCTTCAGCCGGTCGGGCAGATCGGCGTCGCGCGGCACGCGGTAGGGGATGCGCGCGTCGCGGATCTTCGCCTTGGCACGGACCAGGCGCTGCGCCATGGTCGGCTCGGGCACGAGGAAGGCGCGGGCGATCTGTGCGGTGCCGAGGCCGCCGAGGAGTCGCAGGGTGAGGGCGACCCGCGCCTGCGGGGCGAGTGCGGGGTGGCAGCAGGTGAAGATCAGCCGGAGCCGGTCGTCGCGCACGGGGCCCTCCTCCACGGGCGGGTCGGCCTCGTACAGCAGGGCGGCCTCGGCCTGCCGGGCGTTGCGGGTGGACTCGCGGCGCAGCCGGTCGACGGCCCGGTTGCGGGCGGTGGTGATGATCCAGCCGGCCGGGCTCGGCGGCGCCCCGGTCTCCGGCCAGCGCCGCACGGCCGTGGTGAAGGCGTCCTGGACCGCTTCCTCGGCGAGGTCGATGTCGCCGAGGAAGCGGACGAGGACGGAGACCGCGCGCCCGTACTCGGCGCGGAAGACGGCCTCGACGTCGGTGGTGCCGGGCACGGTTCAGTGGGTGTCGGCGAAGGGGCGCACCTCGATGGGGAGGGTGGTGGCCAGAGCGGCCTTCCTGCCCCACTCCAGGGCCTCGTCCAGGTCGGCGGCCCGGATCAGACAGAGGCCGCCGAGGTACTCCTTGCCCTCGGCGTACGGCCCGTCGGTGATGAGCACCTCGCCGTCCTCGGGACGCAGCACGGTGGCCGTCTCCGGTCCGTGCAGCCCGCCGGAGAAGACCCAGACCCCGGCGGCGCGCAGTTCGTCGTTGAACGCCGTCACCCGGCGCATGATCTCCGCCAGCTCGTCGGGGGGCGGGGGCATGCCGCCCGCGGGCTGGACCACGCTGAGCAGGTAGTGCTGCATGACGTCCTCCTTGGCGTCGTTCGGTCTGTGTCACCTCCTACACGAACGGCAGTCCCCCGGATCGACACCCCACACCGGGAATCGGGAAAGAATCTTGCCCATGACCGCACCGCACCCGCACCCGCACCCGCTCCTCGACCGGGCCCGCCGCCTCGCCGACGACCTGCTCGCCCCGCACGCCGAACAGGTCGACCAGGCGGAGGTGCCGGTCGGCCATCTGACGGAGATCAGGCGCTCGGGTCTGCTCGGCCTGAACGCACCGCATGAGTACGGCGGGGCCGCGGCGCCCGGCGCGGTGGTGCGCGGGACGGCGGAGATCCTGGCCGGGGCCTGCTGCGCGACCTGGTTCGTGCAGACCCAGCACCACACGCCGGTGCTGACGCTGGTCAAGAGCGACCGCCCGGTGCGCGAGCGGCTGCTGGCCCGGCTGGCCACCGGCGAGCTGCTGTCCGGGGTGGCGTACGCGCATCTGCGCGCGCACCCGCGCACGCCCGTGCGGGCCACCCGGGAGCGGGGCGGCTGGCGCTTCGACGGGACGGTGCCCTGGTACACGGGGTGGGGCCTGAACGACGTGCTGCTGCTCGCCGGGGTGACGGAGGCGGACGAGGCGCTGTTCGCCTTCGCCGAGGCGCGGGAGCAGCCGGGCCTGCGGGCCTCGGCTCCGTTGCGTCTCGCCGCGCTCACGGCGGCCCGTACGGTCTCCCTGGAGCTGGACGGCCTGTGGCTCCCGGAGGAGGCGGTGGCCCTCCATACCCCGTTCGAGACCTGGTCGGCGACGGACCGGCTCAGGACGGTGAACGCCAACCCGGCGGTTTTCGGCGTCACGGAGTCCGCCCTGGCCTTGTTGGACGAGGACACGGCGACGCCCCTGCGCACCCGGCTCGTCAAGATCCGCGACCGGGCCTACGCGCTGATCGACACCGCGCAACCCCACGAGCACCTGGAGGAACGCCTGGCCCTCAAGACACAGGCGTTCGAGGTGCTGCAGGCGGCGACCACGGCGGCGGTGGTCACGGGCGGCGGCCGCACGATGCTCCTGACGAACCGGGCCCAACGCCTGGCGCGAGAAGCCCTGTTCCTCCTGGTCCAGGGCCAGACAACACGATCCCGAAGGGCACATCTCGACGCCCTGGCCTTTTAGGGGCGCGGGGCGCTGACATTTGCGGCTCCGCCGCGATGGGGGTCCCCCCGCTCGAGCGCAGCCGAGAGTGGGGGAGCGACCAGCCACGATGGCGCCGCAGCGAAACGACGGCACACCGCGGCACTCTCGGCGGAGCGCTCAGTCGGCGAACGGCACCCGCACCGACGCCGTCTGCTCACCGGCCGGATGCTCCCAAACCCCTTCCCCGGCGAGCCGCGGCAGCACCCCCTCGCCGAACCAGTACGCCTCCTCCAGATGCGGATACCCGGACAGCACGAACTCCTCGATGCCCAGCGCCGCGTACTCCTTGATCCGCTCGGCGACCTCCTCGTGGCTCCCCACCAGCGCGGTCCCCGCGCCCCCGCGCACCAGACCGATCCCGGCCCAGAGACTGGGGTGGATCTCCAGCCCGTCACGACCGCCGCCGTGCAGCGCGAGCATCCGCTGCTGGCCCTCGGACTCGCTGCGCGCCAGCCCGGCCTGTACGGACTTCACCGTCTCCGCGTCGAACCCGGCGAGCAGCCGGTCGGCCTCCGCCCAGGCCGCTGCGGAGCTGTCCCGGGTGATGACGTGCAGCCGGATGCCGAACCGCAGCGTGCGTCCTCGCTGCGCCGCGAGCCCCCGGATCCAGGCGATCTTCTCGGCGACCTGGGCCGGCGGCTCGCCCCAGGTGAGGTAGACGTCGACGTGCTGCGCGGCGATCTCCCCGGCGATCGGCGAGGACCCCCCGAAGTACACCTCGGGCACCGGATCCGGCACCCGGGCCAGCTTCGCGTCCTCGACCCGCAGGTGCTCACCCTTCAGGTCGACGGTCCCGCCCCGCCACAACTCCCGGACGATCTCCAGGAATTCGCCGGTACGCCGGTAGCGGTCGTCCTTGTCCAGGAAGTCGCCGTAGGCCCGCTGCTCGTGGCTCTCCCCGCCGGTGACGACATTGAGCAGGAGCCGTCCGCCGCTGTGCCGCTGGAAGGTGGACGCCATCTGCGCGGCGAGCGTCGGCGAGACGGAGCCGGGCCGGAACGCGACGAGGAACTTGAGGCGTTCGGTGTGCTGACTCACCATCGCGGTGGTCAGCCAGGCGTCCTCGCACCAGGCCCCGGTCGGAGTCAGCGCCCCCACGAAGCCGAGGTCCTCCGCGGCACGGGCGATCTGGCTCAGATACCCGACCGTCGGCGGCCGGTCGCGCCCGGAGGCGGTGGCGGGGGTGCCGTGACCGCCTCCGACGACATGGCGGCTGTCGCCGTTGGTGGGGAGGAACCAGTGGAAGGTGAGAGACATACGGGGTCTCCGATCGGGGTGGGGGGCTGGAGTTCAGCTCGCCGCGGCCAGGTGCGGCGTCCGTCCCAGCGCGGCCGAGAACTGGTCGACGACCTGGGTGAGCGCCTCGGTGGCGCCCGCGGCGACCGTGACGGAGCCGTCCTCGTGGGCGGTGATGTCCTTGTCGAGGGTGAACCAGCCCTGCACGATGTGGGCCGCGCCCATGGAGTTGAGGACGGGGCGCAGGGCGTAGTCGATGGCCAGGACATGGGCGGTGGAGCCGCCGGTGGCCAACGGCAGGACCGTCTTTCCGGTGAGCGCGTACTGCGGCAGCAGGTCGAGGAGCGCCTTGAGGACACCGGAGTAGGACGCCTTGTAGACGGGCGTGCCCACGACGACGCCGTCGGCGCGAGCGAACAGCTCGGTCGCCTCGACGATCGCCGGGTGCCGGAAGTCCGCGCCGAGCAGGGCCTCGGCCGGGATGGTCCGGACGTCGAGCGGGATCACCTGGTGGCCCTGGGCGGCGAGCCGCTGGTCGAGGTGGCGGAGCAGCCGGCCGGTACGGGAGAAGGCGGAGGGGCTGCCGGAGACGGACAGGACGGTGGCCATGGGTCCTCTTTCACGATGCGATGCGATGCAGTCAGTGCAGTGCGGTGTTGTCTCGCGCGATGCGCTGTGGTGCAGTGCAGTCCTGTTGCGGAATGTTTTCGGGCACACCGATTTCAGGGCGCGCGTCGACGCGGGGAGGCACGAATGCCAAAAGGCGTGCGGACGCGGCGAATTCAGGTGGCGATCAGGCGGGAATCAGACAGGAAACGGAAAAGCGCGGCGGATCTCGGAACGGATCAGGCCGCGGCGCAACAGGAGGCGCTGGAGACGCGCGCGAGGTCGACATGGCGTCGCCGCGTGAGGTCCAGTCGCATCATCATGTCTTTGATCGTGGCAGCCGTCGCCGACGGCAGTCAAGGAAATCCCCGGCGATCTCGGATCGCGGACCGTTGCATCGGGTCGGGAAATACCTCGGCCGCGTGACGGACAACTGTCGTCAGAAGTGGGCCCGCCCGGGATCGGCGCGATCGTGTTCGGGCCGCTCGGCCAGGCCTGTGCGCGGCGTCCGCGTCCAGCGCCCGCCGTGGGTCATCATCGGCGACCATGAACGTCTCGCTCGTCCTGTTCACCGCTGATCTGCGCCTGCACGACCATCCGCCGCTGCGGGCCGCCCTCGCCGGAGCCCGGCGGACGGTGCCGCTGTTCGTGCGCGACCGGGCCGTGGCCGGGGCCGGGTTCGCCGCGCCCAACCGGCTGGGGTTCCTCGCCGACTGTCTGCGGGATCTCGACGCGGGGCTGCGGGCGCGGGGCGGGCGGCTCGTGGTCCGCTCCGGGGACCTGGTGGAGGAGGTGTGCCGGGCGGCCGCCGAGACGGGCGCCGGCGAGGTGCACATGTCGGCCGATGTGAGCGCGTTCGCGCAGCGCCGTGAGGAGCGGTTGCGGCGTGCGCTGGAGGCGGCGGGCGTACGCCTGCACGTGCACGACACGGTGACGACGGCGGTCGCGCCCGGGGCCCTGACTCCGGCCGCGTCGGATCACTTCGCCGTGTTCACGCCGTACTTCCGGCACTGGTCGCGGCAGCCGCTGCGCGATGCGCTCGGCGCGCCCCGGACCGTGCCGGTGCCCGAGGAGATCGCCTCCGAGCCGCTGCCCTCGCACCGGGGTCCGGCGCCGGGCGGGGAGACCGAGGGCCGGGCGCGGCTCGCCGCCTGGCTGCGCGACGGCGTCGAAGGCTACGCGGACCGGCACGACGACCTGGCCGGCGACGCGACCTCCCGGCTCTCGCCCCATCTGCACTTCGGCACCCTCTCCCCCGTCGAGCTCGTGCACCGGGCGCGGAGGGCGGGCGGGCCGGGCGCCGAGGCCTTCGTACGGCAGCTCGCGTGGCGCGACTTCCACCGCCAGGTGCTGGCCGTACGGCCGGACGCGGCGGTCGCCGACTACCGCCCCCGGCAGGACCGTTGGCGTACGGAGCGGACGGCGGGCGCGGACATCGAGGCGTGGCGGGAGGGCCGTACCGGCTATCCGGTCGTGGACGCGGCGATGCGGCAGTTGCGCGAGGAGGGCTGGATGCACAACCGGGGCCGGCTGCTGACCGCGAGCTTCCTCACCAAGACGCTGTACGTCGACTGGCGGATCGGCGCCCGGCACTTCCTGGACCTGCTGGTCGACGGGGATGTGGCCAACAACCAGCTCAACTGGCAGTGGTCGGCGGGCACCGGCACCGATTCCCGGCCCAACCGGGTGCTCAACCCCGTCGTCCAGGCGCGGCGCTACGACCCGGACGGGGCGTATGTCCGGCGCTGGGTGCCGGAGTTGGCGGGGATCGCGGGCGGGGCGGTGCACGAGCCGTGGAGACTGCGTGACCCGGACCGAGCGGCGGCGGCCGGCTACCCGGACCGGATCGTCGACCTCTCCGACGGACTCGCACGCTTCAGGCGGGGGCGGGGGCTCGTGCCCTGACGAATTCCGCCCGCCCGGCCGGCCGACGCGCCGGGGTCACTCGTGCACGGGCAGGAGCGCGGGTCGTTTCGCGGGGCGGCCGTCGCCGGAGGAGCGGCCGCGCAGGCGTCGGCCGACCCAGGGGCCCAGGAATCCGGCGATCCAGCGCAGTTCGCCCGGTCCGGCCCGCAGACCGGACCGGACGGGGTGCGGCGGGGCCGGCAGCGGATGGGTCCAGGAGTCGTCGCTGCCCGGCAGGCCGAGGGCGTGGGCGACGGCGGCGGCGATCCGTTCGTGACCGAGCGGGGAGGCGTGCAGCCGGTCCGGGCTCCACAGCCGCGGGTCGGTGACCACGGGGTGCCGGCCGGCGTCGGCGACGACCACGTCGTGCCGCCGGGCCGCCTCCCGGATACGGGCGTTCAGGGCGAGGACCCGCGGGGCGAGGGGCCGAGCGAGCGGGATCAGCCGGGTGGGGTCCGGGAAGGTGACGGTGGCGACGCGGGCGCCCTGTCCGGTGAGTGCGGCGAACGTGGCCTCCAGGTGGCCGGCGACGTCGTCGGCGTCGAAGCGGGGGCGCAGCAGGTCGTTGACCCCGGCGACGACGGTGGCCAGGTCGGGGCGCAGCGCGAGCGCCGGGCCGAGCTGCTCGGCGTGCACCTGTCCCGCCAGTCGGCCGCGGACGGCGAGGTTGGCGTACCGCAGGCCGGGGTTGTGGTCGGCGAGGCGGGTGGCGAGCCGGTCGGCCCAGCCGCGCAGGCCGGTGCTGTCGTCGCCGTCGCCGAGTCCCTCGGTCTGACTGTCGCCGAGGGCCACGTAGCGCGTGTAGTGGATTTCCGTGCCGGACATGAGCAGCCCCCGTGCGGTGCAGTGCGGTACGTGGACGCGGATATGGAACCAGCGGCAACAGCCTACTCACTTTTTTGGCTATACAGATAGGTGCCCAAGAGCGCCCGACCGCGCCGACGAGTGGCCGATATTCCCGGGGGGACTCGCACCCCACTTGGATTCCCTCGCCCCGCACGGCCTGCGTTCGATCACGAGATCGCCGTCGCCACGCCCGGCGGCGTCGTCCCGACGGTGGACAAGGGCAGCCTCGCCGCCGAGCTGAACGGCGGGCAGGAGGGCGCCGACCGGATCGCCGCCACGCTCGCCGCGATGAGCGGGCTGCGCGAGCCGATCCGTCTGGAGGACGTGGACCTCGGCGACTACGCGGCCGTCTTCTACCCCGGCGGGCACGGCCCGATGGAGGATCCGGCCGTCGATCCGGGCCGGGCCGGCTCCTCGTGGACGCCCTCGACTCGGGCAAGCCGCTGGGCGTCGTCTGCCACGGCCCGGCCGCGCTCCTGGCCGCCGTGCGGGAGGACGGCGGCAACGCGTTCGCGGGCTATCGAGTCGCCCCGCTCGCCGTCGAGCTGCTGGAGAAACTGGGCTGAACCGCCGGTGCGGGTGCGCCTCACCTCTACACATAAAGGCCAAATAAGCGCAGAATGAACAGGCGCGGCACTTACCGCACACCGCACCGAAGCGGTCGGGCCCTGAAAGCCAAAGGAGACGAATCATGGCCAACGTCTCGCCCACCAGAGGTGACATGTCGACGCACCCCGATGTCTCCGAGATGCAGGCGCGGTACGCCCGCATGCTCGGCGGCCGTGATGTGGCGCTCGTGGACGGACCGGTGTTCCTGCTCGGTCTGTACTGCGCCGTGTCCCCATGGATTCTCCACTACACCGTCAGCCAGCCCGCGCTCGTGACCCACAACCTGATCGTGGGCATCGCGATCGGCCTGCTGGGCCTCGGATTCACCGCGGCTCCCGCCCGGATGTACGGCCTCAGCTGGGCCATGTGCGCGGCGGGCATCTGGATGATCATCGCACCGTGGGTCGTCGGCGACAGCCCGGACGCCGGTGTCGCGGTCAACAACATCATCATCGGCGCCCTCGCCCTGGTCCTGGGGCTGATGTGCACGGCCACGGCGGCGAAGAGCACGCCGAAGCCCTAGCCTCCCTCTCCCGTCACCCGGAAAGACGGCCGGGCCGGCCCGCACGGGCCGCTGGGCGCTGGGGACTGGCGCGGCATGCCGTTGCTGAAGTCCGGAGGCGTTCGCTTCCTGGAGGGTGAGTATCGCTT
>NZ_JBSFEV010000038.1:0-87774 GCF_053594615.1 Streptomyces sp. NPDC001858 | reverse complement strand
GATAGGCGTCCTGCAGAAGAACCGGACCCCCAGGCCCAACGGTCAGCGAGTGTTCGTCGCTCTCCACCGGAGCGCCCGAATCAGTCGTGGTGGCGCTGTGGATCTCCGTCATGACACTCCTCTTTTTTCCGGGGTCCGCACTCGGCCCTTTCAGGACCCACCAAACGCGTGACCCCGAGCAGCCGTGTCAAACCTCCTCCGGGCAACGGTTCTCCCGGATACAGCCGCCCTCGACTGTCCGACCCGAATGGGCCCCGACACCCCCGGGCCGCCTCTCGAAAATTCTCTCGACGCTTTGGAATATTCGAAGCGGAACGGGTACCCGAGAAAATATGGATGAAATCGATCCGGTCCGCACCGCGGGGAGTCCACACCCGCGTCCTTCATCCCGCAAACCGCCAGCGGCCGACACTTCGGCCGGAGAGAGGAGAAGGCCGTGATAGTCCTCGGAGTCATCCTGCTCATCCTCGGATTCGCCTTCAGCATCGCGTTCCTGTGGACGATCGGGATCATCCTGCTCGTGATCGGGCTCATCCTGTTCCTCCTCGGCTCGGCCGGCCACGCCGTCGCAGGCCGGCGCCACTACTGGTAGCCCGCAGCCGGTCAGGCCGGCCACCGGATCCCCGGCCACTACCCGCCCCATTTCATGGACACGGACGGCATCCCTTCGCCGGAGGCCGAGCCAGCGATTTACAGTCGCGACGACGGCGCACCACGGCTCACATCACCGACGACCGGTCGCACCGAAACCGTCACCCGCTCTTCTTCAAGCCCCAGGTCAGCGACCCGGGGCTTGTTTCATAGGGGTGTCGTTGCTGCGGTTTGCGAGTACTCCCGCACCCCGAGATCGGGCCCCGCGCAACGGTCGTCGCGCCCAGAGGTAGAGATGCCCGGAAGCGCTGGCCGGCTTCGAGCAGCATCCCTCCGGACGGGGACTACCTCGTCACCACCACGTGGCGTGCCCTGTCGCCCTACCTGGTTCGCGACAGCGTGCAGACCGACCAAGGAGTACGGCCCGGACGGAAGGTGATCCCTGGTCAGTGCCGCCGAGCGCCATCCCGTCCTGGCCCAGGATGAGGACCTGGGGGCTCTCCTGCGACCTGTCATTCCTCGGCATCTCCAAGCCGCCATTTCTCTCGCACGCATGCTTTCCCACACGGTGTGCCCCTGGACGAGGGCGATCCACCCTCGTCCAGGGGCACGGTCCGGCAACGGAGGCTCAGTGCGCGGCGCGGCGGGCCAGCGCCCCGCGCGAGCGGGTCACCAGCGCGGCCAGCAGGGCGGCGCCGAGGGGCACGGCCACCAGGAGGGCGGCGAGTGTCTCCCAGGGGACGACGATCGGCACGTACGGCGGGGCGTCACCGGTGCCGCCCCAGCCATTGTCGAGAGCCTCCTGGTAGAAGCGCGTCTGCTCGCGCTCCTCGGTGAGCCGCAGCCCGACCGCGGGCAGGACACCGGCAGCCGAGCCGAGGACCACACCCATCGCGGCGACCACACCGCACTGGAAGCCGCTGAGCGTGCGGCGCACCCGGGGCGGGGCGCCGACCGCCGCGAGCGTCTTGAGATCGGCCTCCGCGTCGGCCTGGGCGAGACCGGTGGCGATGCCGGCCGCACCGATGGTGACCAGGCCGGCGAAGACGGTCAGCGCGAGCAGGACGAGCCCGTTCTCGTCGACCCAGCCCTGCTCCACGGTCAGCTCGACGTTGCTGCCGAGCTTGGCGATCTCGGCGTCGAGCTTCTGCCGCTCCTCGGTGTTGGGAATCCGGTCGGTGCTGAAGTAGGCGCCGAGGGGGACGGTGGTCAGTCCGGCGGCCTTGGCGGCGGCGGGGCTGAGCACGCTCTGCACTCCGTAGGAGTCGGGCGAGCCGGGCACCTGGTAGGCGGGGAAGGACTTCAGCTCGCCCGGGACCGGCTTGTTCTGCTCGGCGGCGCGGTCGGCGGCCTTCAGGTCGGTGATCAGCTTGATGCCGACGGTGCCGTTCCTGTCGACCTGGGGCTTGTGGAAGCTGAGGAGCTTTCCGTCGGCGAGGGCCTTGGCCGCGCCCGGGTCGTCGATGCCGAGGACCTTCAGGAGCGGGGCGTCGGCGATGAGGAGACCGCCCTCGACGTAGATGCCGTTGCCGTCGCCCGAGAGGCAGCGCCAGTCCTTGGCGAGCGCGCGCCGCTGCTCCTTGGTGTACTTCTCCGCCGGGTCGGAGCCGTCGGGGGTGCTGACCCACAGCGGGCACTCGTTGGCCGGCGGGGTGACGACCTCGAAGCGGCCACAGCCCTCGCCCTCGCCATACGGGGCGCAGCCGGGCTTGCCGACGGCGATCCGGAACACGTCGGCGCGGACGTCGACGGGCAGCGTCCGCTGCACGGCGTCGCGGACCTCGGGGACGTCCCGGCCGCCCTCCTCGGTGACGAGCGCGGCGACGGCCCCGTACGGCAGGCTGGCCCGGTACTCGGCCAGACTCTGGGCGTCGCGGCTCGCGGCGTACGTCGAGACGGCGACGGTGCCCGCGACGGCGGCCAGGACGGCGGCGACAGCGGGTGCCGTACGGCCCCGGTTGCGGACGGCGTCCCGCAGGGCGAGGCGCGGCGAGAGCGGCAGCCAGCGGCCGGCCCGGCCGAACAGGCCGACCAGGGCGGGCGTCATGGCGACCACACCCAGCTCGGCGATGGCCGAGCCACCCGCGACCAGGACGAACTGGTCGGAGACGACCGAGCCGTACAGGGCGATGGCCGCGCCGAGCAGGAAGGCGCCGAGGCCGATCAGCGGCAGCACGCGGTTGCTGCGGCGCACGCCGCGACGGCCGGTGAGGGAGGCCAGGACGGTCTGCCGGGAGGCGGTGACGGCCGGGACGATCGCGGAGAGCAGGCCGGTGAGGACGGCGAGCGCGGCGATGGCGAGCAGTTCCAGCGGCTTGACGGTGAAGCCGCCGAACCGCTGCCCCATGTAGTCCTCGAGGAGCGGCCGGAGGGCGAAGGTCAGGATCAGGGCGAGGACCGTGCCGACCAGGGCCGCCGCGACGCCGATGACGAGGCCGCCGCTCAGCATGATGGCCCGGATGTGGCTGCGGGCACCGCCGTTGGCGCCGACGAGGCCCAGCTGGCGGCGGGAACGACGGGCGCCGACGGCGAAGGCGGGACCGGCGAGCAGGCAGATCTCCAGCATCGCCAGACCGACGACCGTGCCCACGGCGGCGAGATCGGCGGCGTCGGCGGCCCCGCTGCTCTCGTAGTTGGCCCAGCCTTCCTTCTGGTAGAGCGGCACCTCGGAGTCGGCGGGCGGGTCGAGGGCCACGGCGCGCGAGGTGACCAGGACACCCTTGACGTTGATCGCCTGGACCGTGTTCCACGTGAAACCACCGGACTTCTTCACCAGGTAGGTGGTGGAGACGTCGGGCTTCGGCAGTCCGGCCTTCTCGACCGCCTTGGCGTACTGCGCGAGGAAGGCCCCCGGCAGGGCGTTGACCTGCTGTGCCGTGAGGTCGCTGGGCAGCTCGTACGAGCCGCTGATCACATAGGTGCGGTCGAAGCCGCGGGCGGTGAGGGTGGAGCCGACGGACAGCCCGCTGCTCTCCAGGAACCGGGTGGTCGCGGCGATCTCGTTGTTCTGCTCGGGGAAGCGGCCCTCCTGCAGCCGCATGATGCCCCGGGCGACGGGATCGGCGGCGGCCAGCTCACGGACCTCTGCCTGGAGCAGACCGTGCCTGGTGGTCAGCTTGGCGCTGCCCCCGCTGTCGGTCAGCACCGTCGAACCGGCCGGGATGGTCTTGGTGACATCGGTCGGGCCGTCGGGCCAGGACTTGCCCGGCGAGTCGTAGTCCCCGGCCGGGGTGTGCTGCTCGCCGTCGGGGTCCTGGAGGATGGCCACGCCGGCCGTCCCGGCGTCGGAGAAGCGAGCGTCGGCGGCACCCAGGGTGCGCTCCATCCGCTGCGCGGGGGTGAGTTCGGCGCTGCGCACGGTCAGGTCCAGGGCGCTCACGCCCAGGATCGGCAGCGCGATCATGGCGAGGACGAGGAAGCTGCGGCCCTTGGAGCGCCAGGCGTCACGGCGGGCGATGCGGACCGCGACCCGCCAGGAGTGGAACCAGGTCGTCACCGCTGGGCCGCCCGGCCGGTCAGGAGCGACTCGGCGTCGCTGCGTACGGTCTGGTCGACGACGGCGCCGTCCCGCAGGAAGACGACCCGGTCGGCCCATGCGGCGAACCGCGGCTCGTGGGTGACCATGACGCCGGCGGCTCCGGCGTCGCAGCGGGAGCGCAGCAGGGCCAGCACGGACTCGCCGGTCTCGGAGTCGAGGGCGCCGGTGGGCTCGTCGGCGAGGACGAGCCGGCGGTCGCCGACGAGGGCGCGGGCGATGGCCACGCGCTGCTGCTGGCCGCCGGACATCTCGTCGGGGAACCGGTCGGCGAGATGGCCGAGGTCCATCTCGGCGAGGGCGGCGAGGGCCTCGGTGCGGGCCTTGCGGGCCGATATGCCGTCAAGTTCGCGGGGCAGGGCCACGTTCTCGGCGGCGGTGAGGGCCGGGATGAGGTTGTAGTCCTGGAAGACGTAGCCGATGCTGCGGCGGCGCAGGGCTGCGAGCCCCTTGATGCCGAGGGCGGTGACGTCGGTGCCCTCGACGAAGACCTGCCCGGAGGTGGGGGTGTCGAGGCCGCCGGCAATGGTGAGCAGGGTGGACTTGCCGGAGCCCGACGGGCCCATGACGGCGACGAGTTCACCGGGGTGGACGTCGAGGTCGATGCCGCGCAGGGCGTGCACCTCGGTGGCGCCGGAGCCGTGGACGCGGGTCAGGTTCTGCAGACGCAGCACGGGCTGCTGCTGTGTGGACATGGTTCCCCCTCGGGCGTACGCCGGCGAACGGCCGGACGTCGGTGCGACGGACGGTCGTTAGCGGCGCCGTGCGTACGGTATGGGTCTGGTCGGGTGGTCGGAGTCTTCAGGTGCTACGGGTGGGTCGGGTGGAGCCGGTGGACTCGGTCGGCCCTGTGGATCCGGTCGTTCGGGTGCTCAAGGCCGGTCGTGAAGGGCGGAAATCACGGGCGGTGGCGTGCGGCCCCCTCTGCCCCGGCCCGCGTCCCCGTCCCCGCCGCTCCCGCTGCCGCTCCCGCTGCCGCCCCCGGCGAGGCCGGCTCCGGCCCCGCCGCCGGGGCGGTCGACGAGAGACGGATCAGCCGGGACTCGCAGTGGTCGAGCCAGCGCGCCTCGGCCTCGGTCTGGAAGATCAGCTGCTCCAGGACGAGGAGCCAGGCGATGTCGTCCCGCTCCCGGACCCCGTTCTTCTCCACGGCGGTGAGGGCCTGCGCCTTCAGCCGGGTGTAGTCCTGCATGGCCTTCACGGTGTGCCGGCGCTGGGACTGGATGACGTCACGAATGTCGACCCCGGGCGCCCCGACGGCCATGGCCAGCTTGATGGCCAGCTCGTCACGGGCCGGGCTGGTGCGGTCGACGGGGTTCTCGAACCAGCTGCGAAGTTCGACGCGACCGCTGTCGGTGATCGCGTAGAGCGGGTGGCCGGCCTCGTCCTCGCCGTCCTGCACGACCATGCCGTCGCGTTCGAGCCGGCTGAGCGTCGTGTAGACCTGACCCACGTTGAGCGGCCAGGTGGAGCCGGTGCGGGACTCGAACTCCGTACGGAGCTGTGAGCCGTAGCGCGGGCCGTGTTCGAGGAGGGCGAGAAGCCCGTGGCGGATGGACATACCGAGTATGTATACCGAGTAAGTCCGCGTGGACAACCCTCCTGAGGCGGACGCCGGAGGTCCGACTCAAGGGGGACCCGGGCCGTCGCGAGCCGCTCAGCGGCGGCGCATCCGCACCCCGAGGAAGCCGATGCCGAGGCCCACCAGAGCCAGCCCCACGCGCAGTGTGAACACGGGAATCCGCCGGTCGGAGAGGTCGAGGGGGGCCTCGGTGCCGGTCCGGTGAGCGGCCACCGACAGCTCCGCGGGCGAGCTCTCGGCGGCCGGGGCGTCCGTCTTGGGTGCCGCCTCGACCCCCTCGTCCGGCTCCTCGGCGGGCTCCTCCTCTGTTGCCGTTTTAGTACGAGCGGGCTTCACCGGGCTCGTGGAGGACGGCGAGCCGGAGGGGTCGGCCGGTCGGCCGGGCCGCTCCCGACCCTCCCCCGCCGGCGCCCCCGAGGGAGGCGAAGTCGCTGGGCGCGGGCGCGTCGGGCGGCCCCGACGGCTCGGGGGCCGCCGGACGGGCGGGTCCGGAGGGTCCGGAGGGTCCGGCGGGTCCGGCGGGTCCGGCGGGTCCGGCGGGTCCGGCGGGTCCGGCGGGTCCGGCGGGTCCGGCGGGTCCGGCGGGTCCGGAGGAAGGCGACGCCGACGGGGCGGACGGGCGATCGGGCGGGGTGGGTGCGGCGTTCGTGGCCGCGGAACCGTTCGGAGCGGGAGCGTGAGCGGGCAGTGCGGGGGAGACCGTCGCCGTGGCCGGGCGCGAGGGGGCCGGCGGGCGCGGGACGGACGGGATGGTGGGCGGCCCGGAGGGGTGCCTCACGGCAGCGGGCGGCCTCCGGCCCGAAGGCGCCGGCGCTCCGCACGGCGCGGGGCGCGCCCTCGCCCTCGTGCGCATCGGCCTCGTGCGCATCGGCCTCGTGCGCATCGAGGCCCAAGGAGTCCTCAACCCGCAGCAGGATGCTTGATGCGCGCCACTGCATCCGAAAGACGCCATGTGTGCAGTCGCGACGGCCTCACTCGGCTGCCGTTCGAGTCGGAGCCACTCCCGGTCTCTGGCAGCCAACCGGAGGCCCTGATCTCCCCCATCCCTGCGTCGTGCCCATAGCGTGCCCTTCAGAGCGGACAACCACGGTCAACAACGGTGCAACCAGTCCCTCACACCTGCCGCCTGACAACGAATCTGCCCAGTTCAGCTGCCCTATGGCCGCCCAAGCGCCGTCGCTTCCCAAGCTGAGACCGCGAGTTCGATTCTCGTCACCCGCTCCATAGCCAAGGCCCAGGTCAGCACCGACCGGGGCCTTTTTGCTGCGCTCTGCGATCGCTCCCCAGCGCGCCGGACTCGCGACTCGCGTCAGAACGTTGATCGTCGGGGGGTGCCTCCCGTTTGAGCCGCAGCCGCAGCTTCTCGCAACGGCCGGCGAGGCTCGACGCTGAGTCGGCACTAGCCCAGATCGTCACGCATCGAGCGCTGAAGATTCTTGAGCTCACGAAAGAATGTGCCTGCTGCATCTCCATACTCCGGAGAACCGACTATGACTTGCTCAGAAGTCAGGAGCTCTCGTATCGCACGTAGAGCTATGTAGACCTTCTCAGCTTCATCGAATATGTGATCTGGAGCAATGATTCCTAACTCACGTAGAGTTGACTTTGCGTCAGCTCCATTGGAGTCATCGCTGAAGGACCGATAGATCGTGAGTCGCCGACCCGAAAGGGAAGGGTCGTCCTGCGCAGCTGTGACCATCCGGCTGTGAGTCTGGGTAAGCGAAACGACAAAGCGGGCATAAGATGCCTGTTTCGCCTCAAGCCATCGATGGTTTTCCTCTCGCCGCGAGCGAAGTACGTCCGTGATCGACGTGGCCGCGATACCGAATATGGCTCCGATGGCCGCAACGGCCAGAGTCCCCCACTCCACAGAAGAACAGTAGAAGTTCCCGCTCTGGAGGTCCAGAGCGGGTGCGCGCCATGAGTCCGTATCGAGGGCGGCGGCCGCGGGGTGGTTGCCCAGGGCCGGTTCGGCCGGTCTTCGTGTGGGTTCAGCGACTGCGGAGCAGGTTCTCGGTGTAGGCGGCCAGGCGGGCGGCGGCGTCGGGGTCGAGCGTCTTCAGGGACTTCTCGACCGGTCTGCCCCGGTCGATCGCGCAGAGCGAGTCCGTCGGCGGTCGATCGATCCACTGGACGATCGGTTGGACCGCGTCGGCAACCGGGCGGGCGACGAACTTCGCCAGCAATCTGATCGATCCGCGGACCAATGGATTCGGGTGGCCGTCGGCCCCGCTACGGGTGAATCCAGGGTGATAGAGAACGTAGCGCGCCTTGCTCTCGGCCTGGCCGGCGAACGCGACGCCCAGCAGGTCGTTCGCCCGGCCCGCTTGAAGCTGGGCACGCACCTGGCCGTAGCGGCGCGTCAGTTGGGGATCGTCCCAGTAGATCCGGCCCGCGGTGTTTCCGACCCCGGCCACGTTGATGATCACCGGATCGGGACTGGCGTCTAGTAGCGGGCGCAATCGGTGACTGAGCAGATAGCGGCTCAGGTAATAGAGGGCGAAGGTGGACTCCAGGCCGTCCGCGGTCTCCTTGCGCTTCGGGCTTATCCGGTTGGCGAACAGCGCCAGCGCATCGACGGTGTCGTATTGCTCCCCAATGAGGGCGATCACTCGCTCGGTCTCGGCGATCGAGGACAAGTCCGCCTGCAAGAACCGCAGGTTCGGATGCGCGACCTCGTCGAGCAGGGCACGCCCCTTGGCCGCATTGCTGCCGATCACGTTGACGTGGTCACCCCTCGCGATCCGTTCCAGGGCGGTCGCGCGGCCCATACCGTCGGTGCCACCGCTGATGATCACGGTCTTCGGTGGTTGGCTCGGCACGGTGTCCTCCATAGGCTCGGCATCGACTGATCCATCGTGAGCCGCCCCGTCGCAGGCTGAAAGAAGGCAGTTTCATGTCCGGTACGAACACAGGTGTTCCCTCGGTACTCGCCCACGAGCTCCCTCGCCCTGTGCCGGCCGACGAGTTCGCCGCGTGCCCGGTCGGTGATGTGTTCCGGCGCGTGGGCGACAAGTGGAGCATGCTGCTGGTGGTCCTGCTCGGGGGGCGCTCGTACCGGTACAACGAGTTGCACCGGTCCATTGAAGGCATCAGTCAGCGCATGCTGACCCGCACGCTGCGCGGCCTGGAAACCGACGGGCTGGTGCGGCGCGAGGTGCTCCCGACTGTGCCGCCCAGCGTCGAGTACAGCCTGACCCCGCTGGGGCGCACTCTGCTCCAACCGTTGTCAGCACTGGCCGACTGGGCGGTGCGACACGAGGCAGAGATCAACGAGGCCCGATCCCGCCACCTCGGCGGCTCCTAGCTACTTGGCCTCAGGACGTCCGGGCTTCCGCGGTGGTGACCTGCGCGGAGTGCTGGTGTGAGTCGTCCGCGGCCGTCACGGTGGGGGGTGGGCCTCGGCAGCCGGGAGTGGTGGCGATGTTGCAACACCTCGACGCACATCGGCTCGACATCCTCTCGACCTCGAAATTGACCTGGAAGGCCAGGAGTTGAGTGCCCATCTGGACAAATGACCCATCGCACGGCTCAGGGGCACAGCGACACCGGTGTGTGACAGGCGCGGCCCCGTTTCCGGGGCGGCAGGCCCTACTCTGATCCCCGTGAGGCAGGCAGACGCTGGGAAGGACGATCGGCGATGACGCCCCTGAACACCGGGGACCCGGAGTCCATAGGCGGGTACACCCTTCTCGGTCGGCTCGGGGCGGGCGGCATGGGAGTCGTCTATCTGGGAGTCTCCGCCTCGGGACGGCAAGTCGCGGTCAAGCTCGTGCGCGAGCCGTACGCCCAGGAGGAAGAGTTCCGGACTCGCTTCCGGCAGGAGATCGGGGCGGCGCGCAGAGTGAGCGGCGCCTTCACCGCGCCTGTCGTGGACGCCGACCCGGACGCCGACCGGCCGTGGATGGCGACGCTCTACGTGCCGGGGCGCAACCTTGCCGAAGTCGTGGAGAAGGACGGCCCGCTGAGCCAGCGGGAACTGCGCGCGCTGGGGCTGGGGCTCACCGAGGCGCTGCGCGACATCCAGCGGGTGGGCCTGGTGCACCGGGACCTCAAACCGAGCAACGTCCTGATGACCGAGGACGGGCCGCGCGTCATCGACTTCGGCATATCGCGGGCTTCCGACCACCAAAGCCTCACCATGACCGGGCGGATGATCGGCACTCCGCCCTTCATGTCGCCGGAACAACTGGCCTCCCCCCGGGACGTCACCCCGGCCTCGGACGTGTTCTCGCTGGGGTCGCTGCTGGTGTTCGCGGCCGTCGGCACGGGACCGTTCGACGCCAAGAGCCCGTATATAACCGGCTATCAGGTGGTCTTCGGGACCCCGGACCTCGGCGGCGTGCCCGAAGCCCTCCTCGACATTGTCGAGCGCTGCCTGGACAAGGACCCCGCCGCACGGCCGGAACTGACGGACATACACCGCATGCTCCAGGCGCTGCCGGAATCCGACGTCATCGGGTCGCCGAAGACCGGGCAGTCCGCGAAACGCCGGCGCCGCCCCACCTCCCGGAGCGCGGCCGCCACCTCCGCGGGCGCCGCGACCGGCACAGCCACCGGCTCCGGCTCCGGCTCCGGCTCCGGCAAGCGACGCCGAGCCCGGATGCTGCTCACCGGCCTCGGCGCGGTGGTGGCCGTCACAGGGCTGTGTGTCGGCGTGGGCGTCTTCGTGTCCGATCCGGCCGCCACCACCACCGCCTCCGACGCCACAGCCACCGCCTCCGCCACGGGCGCCGCCCGTGCCGCGTCACTGCCCGACGGCTGGCGGTCGTGGCGCACGGATCTGCGGTACGACGTGAAGGGAATTCCTCTCGACTACGGCAGCCCCGGATGCGTGACGGAGGGAAGCGCCCTGTTCTGTGGCGGTACGGGCGTCACGGTCGCCAAGATCGACGCGGCCTCCGGCCGCACCCTGTGGCGGACCGGCACCCGCCCTCAGGGAGCGCAGCCGATCGGCGTTCGCGACGGGCTGGTCTATGCGTACGAGGATCCGGACGACAAGACCAGGCGCGTGGTGGCCCTCGACGCCGCTACCGGGCACCGGCGGTGGCAACGCGACATCAACAGGTCCGAGAACGCGGTCCTGTACGACGGCGGGTTGCTGACCCTGTCCCCCGACTACTCGTCGTTCGTGGCCTACGGGCCTAGCGGCAAGGAACTGTGGCAGGCGCCCTCGCTGGACGAGTACTGCACTCCGTCGGCGCTGGGAGGCGTCCCCTACGCCCTGTGCTCGCAGGGCAACGAGCCCGGCCAGGCCCCGGTCGAGCTGATGAAGCTCGGCCCCGGCAGCCTGACCGAAACGGCCACCCTGCCCAAGAAGGCGGAAGCGCTCGGCGCGGTCGGCGGGCAACTCGTGTTCCGCGCTCCTCAGACCGCGAAGGACGTGTACGACGCCGGGTACGAACGGCCGTACAACGCGCTGCTCCTGGTGGACTCGGACACCGGGCAGGTCAGACGGATACCGCTGGCTCGTCCGCTGACCGGCGCGGCCACCCTCGTGGACGGCGTCGTCTACTTCGTCCGGTCCGACGGGTCGGTCACCGCGGTGTCGGCGGACAGCGGCAGACAGCTCTGGCAGAAGGTGACGGACGTGGAGAGTCTGTCCGCGCCCGCGGTGTCGGCGACGTACAAGCGGGTCTATTTCTGCAACCGCTTCGGCCGTCTGCTGGCACTGGACAGTCGCACCGGAGCGGAGGTTTGGCGCACCTCCGCACTGGACGTCCTCGGGGAGAAAGTGCAGAGCTACCCGCCGCGAGTGCTGCTCGTCGAGGACGCGATCGTGGCGATGGCCGGAGACACGGCCTTCTCCCGGAGCCCTGACGGGCCCACCTGACCGGCCGAGGCAACCACCGCGCACCGTGCGGATCACCCCGGCGACCAGGAGTGTCGAGGCGGTCGGGCACTACCGTGGATCCATGACGGCTCCTTTGGACGTGCTCGTGGTCGGCGCAGGACCAACCGGGCTCGCCCTCGCCGCGCAGCTGCGGAGCTACGGCACCGCTCTCCGGATCGTCGACCGCTGCCTGGACCGGGTCCATGAGTCGCGCGCGCTGGTGATCCAGCCACGCACTCTCGAAGCGCTCGCTCCGTTCGGGGTGACCGGCGAACTGGTCGGACGCGGCAACCCCGCGATGCAGCTGAGGATGCATCTTCCACAGCGGGTGGTGCGGATTCCGTTGTTCGACATCGGGCTCGCCGACACCGCGTACCCGTTTCTGCTGTTCCTTTCGCAGGCGGAGACCGAGGGCGTCCTGTCGGAGCATCTGAGGGACCGGGGCGTGGACGTCGAGCGCGGCACGGAACTGATCCGTCTGGAGCGCACGGGCTCGTCCGTCGCCTGTCGGCTCCGGCGCGGCGACGGCACCGAGGAGACCGTGGTGGCGCGATACGTCGTGGGCTGCGACGGCGCTCACAGCACGGTGCGGGCACAGGCCGGCATCGGCTTCGAGGGGTACGCCTACCCACAGACCTTCGTGCTTGCCGACCTGGAGGTCGATGGGCTGGAGCCCGGGGCGGTGCACACGTACCTGATCGGGGCCGGGATGTTGTTCTTCTTCCCGCTCGGCTCGCCGGCCGGCTGGCGGATGCTGGCGATGCGCCCGCCGGGCTCCCCGGGCTCCCCGGACGCCGAGGTGAATCTCAGGCTTCTGCAGGAGATCACCGACCGATACGTCGACGACCGGCTGGCGTTGCGCGACCCGGTGTGGATGACCGACTTCCGTCTCCACAACCGGGGAGCCGCCAGCTACCGCTCGGGGCCCTTCTTCCTCGCCGGGGACGCGGCACACATCCACAGCCCGGCCGGCGGCCAGGGCATGAACACCGGTATCCAGGACGCACTCAACCTGGGCTGGAAACTCGCTCTCGTATGCCAGGGCAGGGCACCGGAGGAACTGCTGCAGACGTACGAGGCCGAGCGCGCCCCGGTCGGCCGCAGCGTGCTGCGCTTCACCGACCGAGCGTTCACCATCGCCACCAGCAGCAACCCCGTCATCCGCTTCGCCCGCACCCGGCTCGCGCCGCGCTTGGCTCCGTTGGCGCTGCGCGCGACAGGACCCCGCGGGCGGGTCTTCCGTACGGTTTCCGAGTTGGGCATCCACTACCGGCGAAGCCCCGCCTCCACGGCGGGCTCGCGGCCACCCAGGGTGGGGCCGAGGGCGGGAGACCGGCTGCCCGACCTGCCTCGTGGGCTCCAAGCGCGGTGTGCGCGGCCGGGCTGGCACCTGCTCCTGTCCGGGCCGCCCGCCCTCTGGCCCGACGAACGCTTCGCCGCAGTCCTGCGCGGACGGGACGACCTGATCGGCGTCCATCGGCTCGGCGGAGAGAGCCCGTGGCCGGACGTCGCCCTGGGGCTCGTACGCCCTGACGGCTATCTCGGCTACGTCGCGCGCGGTGCCCAGTTGGAAGGGCTCCGCGCCTACGTCGAGCGTTGGCTGCCCGCACCGCACGATTGATTCGTGCGGTGCGATGACGCCCCCAGGGAGCGGCGGCAGGCGAATCATATTTCTACTCAGGAGATTTGAGAAGACAATTCATTCGGCCCATAACGTGCAGAGCGGGGCGCGAATTACATTAATTACGAAACGCTCTCCTCAGTATTTCTCTCACGGCAGGGTCACTCATTTGCCGCGCATCCGGAGCAGGGGGGCGGCGTTAGCGGGACATGACGAAAGAAAGGCTCCAGGGCCTGCCTCGACGCAACCTGAGGACGGATAATCCGTCTGCGGCCCGTGATCTGACAGTGGGGAAATACACTTTCCCGCCTGATGCGACACACTCGGCGCTCGCGGTACAGGGCACCGTGATCGGGGACGGTGCCTGGGTCGAACGTCAGGTTGCCGAGCCGCTGCTTCGCGAGTTCCTTGCGCTGCTGGAGGAAATCCAGGAGGAACTCAACTCGCGGTGGAACGGCCAGGAGTACGCGGGCCGCCACATGGACCGCGCCCGACGGGCGCCTTCCTATGAATCATGAATATGCAGATCCTTCCTTTGAGCGGCGTGCCTGGTATTCCGACACATACTCCTATGGGTCGGACACCGGCTGGAACGAACCTGTCGACAGCGTGCACGCAGGGGTTCCCCTGACCCCACCCGACGCGGGCTGGGACCCGGTTGAGGAACTCGCCTATCTCATGCAGGAGGCGGTTCCGGCGGAGCAGCCGGCCAGGGTGCCGCCACCTCGCGTCGAGTCCTCAGCCGGCGTCGACTTCGCCGACCCGATGGAGGGCCTGGGGCAGCTCGCCTCTCAGTTGCCGCCCACCCGCCGCTCTTCCGCCGGGCATCGCAAGATCCCGGGTCGGAGAGTCCGACTCAAGTGGTTGCGGACCGGCAGCTTCGTCATCGTCGCACTCGTCGCCGTCATCGTGGCGATGGTCAGCGTCTTCGGCGGCATTGTGGCCTACAGGCCGCTGCAGAACATCACGTCCGGAACGGGAGGTGGAATGGTTCCTTCGTGGCCTCTTCTTGTGTACGGGCCTTGGACCGTGGCCTCTCTCTCCATTCTCCGAACCGCCCTGCATCAGCGCCGAGCTGTGCACTCATGGTTCATCGTTCTGCTCTTCTCCTCCGTCGCGATAATGCTGTGCGTAGCACAGGCAGACATGACCTTCACCGGTATCGCCGGGGCTTCCCTGCCCGCCCTCGCGTCCCTCGCATGCTTCCAGCAACTCGTCCGGCAGATCACGCTGACCCTGCCACCGCGCCAGGGAACACGCCGCCACCGCCAGTAGCGGCCGAGTCCGGCGGGTCCGTGTGGGCATCCGGCCACGGAGATCGCCGACGCGGATGAGGACATGGCCGCCGACGGACCGTCGCAGGGTGCGCCGGCGATCGGTGCGGGTCACCGTTGTCCGGCGTCGTCAGCCGTGCAGTGAGCGGTAGGCCGCAGCCGCGCCGGGGTGCAGGGCGATGCCGCCTGTGCCGATCAGGCTGCCGACGTCGAGGAACTGGGTGCCGACGGCGTTGTCGGGGACGAGGGCGGTGGCGTGGAGGGCCAGCAGGCGGGTCAGCGCGTCGGCGACGCCACGGGGAAGGTCGGGGCGGCACACCAGCAGGTTGGACACGCCGATGGTGGCGACTCCCCCCGCCGTCCGGTACGCGCTCTGCGGCAAGGACACCTCCTCCAGACCGGAGCCGGCCAGGCCGTCCGGGCCGCCGAGCCGGGGCAGCAGGCCGGCCAGGGGCAGGAACCGCAGGCCGGGACGGTCGTCGAGGCCGGAGAGGGTGGGCAGCGGGACCCCGCCCGCGACCAGCAGGGCGTCGACCGAACCCGCCCGCATCGCGTCGGCCGCGTCGGCCAACGGAAGGTGACGTACGACGACGTCGGCGCCGGGGGAAAGGCCCGCGGCGTGCAGGATCCGTTCGCCGAGTACCGCCGCGCCGGATCCGATGGCGCCCAGCGAGACGGTGCGACCGGTCAGGTCGGACACCGCGCGCACGGGCGAGTCGGCTCGGACCACGAACTGGAGGTAGGTCTCGTACACCCGGCCGATCGCCCGCAGCGGCACCGGGCGTCGGAAAAGGGCGGTGCCCTGGGCCGCCCGCGCGGTGTCGGTGAGGACGAGGGCGAGATCGGCACGACGGTCGCGCAGCAGCTCGATGTTGGCGACACTGCCCGCGGTGGTGCGGACGCGGCAGCGCAGGCGGGGATGCTCCGCTTCGAGTTCCCCTGCGAGCAGGCGGCCGAAAGCCTCGTAGAACGCCGTGGGTTCACCGGTCGCGAAGCGCAGGACGCCACTCGGTCCGGGGCGCTGCAGCGAGGCGTCGCCCGTGAGCGCGCCGCCGAGCACGGCGACGGCTGCCGAGCCGAGGGCGGCATGGAGAACGCTGCGGCGGTCGACAGAGCGGGGGCGGGGACCGGTCATCGCGCACCGCCGTGCGCGTTCACCACGCACCCCCGTCGGTCGCCGCTCGGGGTACAGCCGCCCTCGCTCGCAGCCCCCGTGGCCTCGCGGGTTCCAGTTGCAGTCGGCCGCCTCGCCCCGCCAGCAGTTGTTCGGCGATGGCCAGGCCCAGGCCCGTGCCCGTGGTGCCGTTCTGTCGCTGGTGGCCCGCGCGCCAGAATCTTGTGGTGGCCAGGGCCAGTTCCTCCGTGCCGAGGCCGGGGCCGTCGTCCGTCACCGTGAGGACGGCGAAGGGGCCTTCGGTGGTGCAGCGGAGCGTGATCTCGGCGCCCGGGCCCGCGTACTTGATCGCGTTGTCCAGGAGGATGTCCGTGATCTGGGCGAGTTCGCGGTCCGTGCAGGCTGCCGGGGACGGGGCGGGAGCCGTCCGGAGGAGCAGGCGGGCTCCGGCAGCGTGCGCCACCGGCTCCCACAGGCGGTACTGGGCCGCCGCCACCGCCGTCGCGTCGCAGTGGGCGTCCGAGTCGTCGGTCACCGTCAGTTCGCCGGCCCGGTGTTCGGCGGCGGCGAGGGCCAGCATGTCGTCGAGGAGGGTCTCCAGACGGTCCAGCTCGGTGGTGACGCCCGTGTACGTGCGGTCGGCGGACGCGGGGAGGTGGGTGTGCAGCGCGTCTACGCGCAGCCTGAGCGCCGCCATCGGGTTGCGCATCTGGTGGGACGTGTCGGCGACGAGCCTGCGCTGCTGCTCCAGGGCCGCCGTGACCGTACGGGCCATGCGGTTGAAGCCGGTCGCGAGCTGGCGCAGTTCGGGCGGGCCGCCGGCCCGGGTCTGTTCCGGCGGGAGACCGGCCGCGAGCTGCCCGACCGCCCGGTCGAGGCGGCGCAGCGGGCTGACCACCCATCCCGTCGCGGCCCGGGCCAGAACCGTGCAGGCGACGGCGACCAGGGCCGTACCGGCGAGGACGAGTGCCCAGCGGCGCGTGATGTCGTCCGCCGCGGTGCCCACCGAGGCCCGCAGGACGACCGCCCCGGAGACCCGGGTGCCCGTGCCGGCCGGCTCGGCGAACATCCGGGACCCCCGTGACCAGGGACGCAGCGCGCCCCCGGGATGCTCGGCCTGGTTGCGCAGCGCCGCGTCGAGCAGCCGGGCCACGGCGGGATCGGCGGCCCGCATGCCGCCGGTCTGGACGACCGGGCTGCGGTGGGTGTCGATGACGACGAGGGGTTCCCCGTACAGCTGGGTGTAGCGCCGCGCCTCGGCGGCTACGGCCGAGGTGTCGCCCGTCGCCGCGGCCTGGTCCATGAGGGACGCGAAGCGGTCGAGATCGGCGCTGCGGGCGAGGACCAGCTGCTGGGTGCGGTCGGACGCGGTGAACAGCAGCAGCGGCACGGCGAACGCGGCCACCGCGATCACGACGAACAGCAGGAGCGCGGCCTGGACCCTGGTGCGCACGCCTCGCCTCTCAGCTTCCGTCGTCCCCGAAGCGGTAGCCGAAGCCCCGGATCGTGGTGAGCAGCTCGGGGCGGCGCAGTTTGGCGCGCACCTGGGTGAGATGGACGTCCAGGGAGCGGGACACGGTGTGGGAGGCGTCGCCCCACACCTCGTCCAGGAGCTGCTCACGGCTGACCGCGGTGCCCGCGCGTCCGGCCAGCACGGCGAGGATGGCGAACTCCTTGGCGGTCAGCTCGACCTCGGCCCCGCCGACCCGGACCCGGCGGGCGTCGAGGTCCACCTCGACGTCGCCGGCGCGGATCGTCCGGACGGCGGAGGCTCCCTTGGCCGGGCGCCGCCGGGTGACGGCGTCGATCCGGGCGAGCAGCTCGGCGAGGCGTACCGGCTTGACGAGGTAGTCGTCGGCGCCGAGCCGCAGTCCGCGCACGACCGAGCGCTCGTCGCCGCGCGCGGTGAGGACCACCACCGACATGTCGCTCACGGCCCGCAGGGCGCGCAGCACGTCCAGACCGTCGGTGTCGGGCAGGCCCAGGTCGAGAAGGAGCAGGTCGGCGCTGCGGTGGTAGGTCAGCACATCCCTGCCGTGGCGGACGCGTCTGGTGATGTGACCGTGGTCGTACAAGACCTCGACGAGGGCCGCCGCCACGCCGTCGTCGTCCTCGGCCAGCAGTATCTGCACCCTTCCCACCTCCTTCTCGGCCACGGTTCGCAGCCGAATGTAGACCACGCCGTCCGTGTGCTCGCCGGAGTGTTAAGGGGAGGTTAGTTCTGCGTTCGGGCCGGTCGTCGGCGCGGGCGGGCGGGCCAGGCTGCACGGCATCCCGCAGCCCGCAGCCCGAGAAGGACGCCGTAATGATCATTGACTGTCACGGTCACTACACGACCGCCCCGCCGGCGTCGGAGGCGTGGCGCGATCGGCAGATCGCCTCCCTCACCGACCCGTCGGCCACCCCCGCCCCCGCCCGTGCGGATCTGCGCATCGGCGACGACGAACTGCGCGAGTCCATCGAGCCGAACCAGCTGCGGCTGATGGACGAGCGTGGCATCGACGTGACGGTCTTCTCGCCCCGCGCGTCGTTCATGGCGCACCACGTCGGGGATTTCGGCACCTCGGCCGCCTGGGCGGCGATCTGCAACGAACTCTGCTTCCGGGTGGCCCAGTTGTACCCGGAGCGCTTCGTGCCGGCCGCGATGCTTCCGCAGTCCCCCGGCGTCGACCCCGCCACCTGCGTCCCCGAACTCACCCGTTGTGTCGAGGAGTTCGGTGCCGTGGCGGTGAACCTGAACCCCGATCCCTCGGGCGGCCACTGGACCGCGCCGCCGCTCACCGACCGCTCGTGGTACCCCCTGTACGAGAAGATGGTGGAGTACGACATCCCGGCGATGGTCCACGTCAGTACGAGCGTCAACCCCGCCTTCCACACCACCGGCGCGCACTATCTCAACGCCGACACCACGGCGTTCATGCAGCTGGTCCAGGGCGACCTGTTCGCCGACTTCCCGACCCTGCGCTTCGTCATCCCGCACGGCGGCGGCGCGGTGCCGTACCACTGGGGCCGGTTCCGCGGGCTCGCGATGGCGCTCGGGAAGCCTTCGCTGGAGGAGCACGTCCTGGGGAACGTCTACTTCGACACCTGCGTGTACCACCAGCCCGGCTCGGACCTGCTGTACGAGGTCATCCCCGCCCGCAACATCCTGTTCGCCTCGGAGATGATCGGCGCGGTCCGTGACATCGACCCGTGCACCGGCCACCACTTCGACGACACCCGCCGCTACGCGGAGGCGGCGAAGCTGCCCCCGGGCGACCTGGCGGCGATCCAGGAGCACAACGCCCGCGCGGTGTACCCCCGCCTGGACGCCCTGCTGAAGCGCCAGGGCCGGTGAGCGGCATGAGCATCCTCTCCCCCAAGAGTCCAACGAGTCCCAAGACCCCCAACTGGCTGGACTGGTACGAGAATCCGTCCAAGCCGGCCTTCCAGCTCCCGCCCGGGACCGTCGACGCGCACTGTCATGTCTTCGGCCCGCAGGCCGAGTTCCCCTTCGCGCCCGAGCGGAAGTACACGCCGTGCGACGGCGGCAAGGACGAACTGTTCGCGCTCCGCGACCACTTGGGCGTCGCCCGCAACGTCATCGTGCAGGCCACCTGCCACGGCGCGGACAACAGCGCCATGGTCGACGCCGTCCGGGCGGCCGGCGGCAGGGCGCGCGGCATCGCGACCGTCCGCCCGGACGTCGGCGAGGCCGAGTTGCTCGCACTCGACGCGGCGGGCGTACGCGGAGTGCGGTTCAACTTCGTACGGCGGCTCGTCGACGCCTCGCCCGAGGACGACCTGCGCACGATCGCGCGGAAGGTCGCCCCGCTGGGCTGGCACGTCGTCCTGTACTTCGAGAGCGCCGACCTGCCCGAACTGGAGGGATTCTTCGGCTCGTTGCCCGTCCCCCTGGTCGTGGACCACATGGGCCGACCGGACGTCACCCAGCCGGTGGACGGGCCGGAGTTCACCCGCTTCCTGCGCTTTGTCGACGACAACGACGTCTGGGTGAAGGTGAGTTGCCCCGAGCGCCTCAGTGTGACCGGGCCCCCGGCCCTGGACGGCGAACGGCACGCCTACACCGACGTCGTCCCCTTCGCCCGCCGCATCGTCGAGGAGTTCCCCGACCGGGTGCTGTGGGGCACCGACTGGCCCCACCCCAACCTGACCAGCCATATGCCGGACGACGGTCTCCTCGTCGACCACCTGCCGCACATCGCGGTCACCGACGAGCAGCGGCACAAGCTTCTGGTCGCCAATCCGATGGGCCTGTACTGGCCCGGCGAGGACTTCTGACATGACTGAGCCCTTGGCCCACGCGAACGCGCTGAACCGGCTCGACCGGCTTCCGGTCTCCCGGTTCCACAAGGTCACCCTGCTCGCCGTCGCGTTCGCCTACTTCTTCGAGTTCGCGGACATCAACAGCTTCGCCACCACCGCCCCGAAACTGATCAAGCTGTGGGGCATCACG
The DNA here is from genome assembly GCF_053594615.1 of Streptomyces sp. NPDC001858. Classification (NCBI taxonomy): domain Bacteria; kingdom Bacillati; phylum Actinomycetota; class Actinomycetes; order Kitasatosporales; family Streptomycetaceae; genus Streptomyces; species Streptomyces sp. NPDC001858. The sequence goes on along the minus strand of NZ_JBSFEV010000038.1, from coordinate 67,768 downwards.
GTCGACCAGATCGCCTACGTCACCTCGCTCTCGTTCGTCGGCATGTTCGTCGGCGCGATCGTCGCAGGCTCCATCTCCGACCGGTGGGGCCGCAAGCGGGCGCTGCTCTGGACGACGATGTTCTTCGGCGTCTTCTCGTTCGCGGCGGCGTTCTCCTGGGACCTCGTGTCGCTCGGCGTGTTCCGCGTCCTGACCTCGGCGGGCCTGTCGGCGATGACCGTCGTCGGGGTCGTCTACATCAACGAGATGTATCCGTCGGCGATCCGCGGCAAGTTCCAGGCATACGCCATCGTCATCGGCATCTGCGGCACGCCCGTCACCAACCTCATCGCCAGCGCGGTCGTCCCGCTCAACGACTGGTCGTGGCGGCTGGTCTACATCTGGGGCGCGCTGGGCATCCTGCTCGTGCTGTTCACCCGGCACCTCAAGGAGTCACCGCGCTGGCTGGAGAGCAGGGGCGAGCACGCGAAGGCGGACGCGGTGCTGCGGGAGATCGAGGCGAGCGTGGCCGCGGAGCACGGCCCCCTCCCCGAACCCGCACCCCCGGTCCCGGAAACCCCGTCGACGAAGGCACCACTCCGCCTCCTCCTCCAGAAGAAGTACCTGTACCCGACGCTGCTGCTCACGGTGCTGTGGATGACGCAGACCATCGGCTTCTTCGGCTACTCCAGCTGGGCGCCCACCCTGCTGGCCAAGGAGGGCTTCAGCGTCGAGAAGTCCGTCTTCTACGTGGCCCTGACGACGGTCGGCGCACCGCTCGGCTGCTATCTGGCGTCCCTGGTCACCGACCGGTTCGAACGCAAGTGGTGCCTGGTCGCCTTCGGCACGGTGATCGCGGGCTGCGGCCTCCTGTACGGGCTCACCTTCAACCCGGTCCTCATCATCGTGTTCGGCTTCCTGGTGAATCTGTTCGAGCGCGGCTACACGGCCCTCGCCTACGCCTACTCCCCCGAGCTGTTCGACACGCGCAGCCGCTCCCTGGGGACGAGCGTCTCCTACGGCCTCGGCCGGCTGTCGAACGCCGCCGGTCCGCTGATCGTCGCGGCGCTCTACAACGGCCACGGCTACCGGAGCGTCTTCTACTTCATCGCCGGCACCTGGCTGGTCGGCGCGATCACCCTGGCCGTCTTCGGCACCCGGACCCGCTCGACCCGCCTCGCCGAGGCGGAACGGCAACGTGAGGGCGTCCCCGCCTGAGGCCGACGGCCGTGCGGGACTGCACGAACTCCGCCCTCAAGTCGATGAGCCGCGTGCGAGGATGTCGCCCGTGACCGGATCGTCATCCTCGCCCGTCGCCGAGGGCGCGCCTCGCGACCACGGCATGGGTCCCCGGGCCGCTGCCGCGCTGGTGTTCGGGGCCTCGGCCGCAGTCCTGGTCGTCGAGATCGTCGCCTTGCGGCTGCTGGCGCCCTACCTCGGCCTCACCCTTGAGACCAGCACCATGGTGATCGGCATCGCCCTCACCGCGATCGCCGTCGGCTCGTGGCTGGGTGGGGTCATCGCCGACCAGGTCGATCCGCGTCGGCTGACAGGCCCCGCGCTCGGGGTGTCGGGAGCCGTCGTCGCGCTCACCCCTGCCGTGCTGCGCACCACCGCGGAGTGGGCGCCGGCGATACTCCTGTTGATCGCGGCGCTGACCATCCTCGTGCCGGGCGCGCTGCTCTCCGCGGTGACGCCGATCGTGACCAAGCTGCGTCTCACCAGCCTCGCCGAGACCGGAACGGTGGTCGGCCGACTGTCCGGCGTCGGCACGGTCGGCGCCATCTTCGGCACGGTCCTCACCGGCTTCGTCCTCGTGTCGCGGTGGTCGGTGAGCGGCATTCTGATCGGCCTGGGCACACTGCTGGTGGCCGGCGGGGCGCTGATGGAGTGGCGGACACGCGGGTGGAGCGGCACTCCCGCGCTCACCCTCGTGGTCGTTGCCGGCGGCCTGGCCACCACGGTCGCGCCCGGCGCCTGCGACGCGGAGACCAAGTACCACTGCGCACGGGTCGTCGCAGACCCCGACCGGGACGGCGGTCGCACACTCGTTCTGGACGGCTTGCGGCACTCCTACGTCGACATCGACGACCCCACCTACCTGGAGTTCGCGTACGTGCGGGCCATCGCGTCGGTGGTCGACGCCGCCTTCCCCGCAGGTCAGCCGCTGGTCGCGCACCACGTGGGCGGCGGCGGGCTCACCTTTCCCCGGTACCTCGCGGCCACGCGGCCCGGGACGCGCAGCCTGGTGTCCGAGATCGACGGCGGGGTCGTACGCATCAACCGCGACCAGCTCGGTCTGGGACCGGAAGCCGGTGTCGACGGTATCGACGGTATCGACGTACGCACCGAGGACGGCAGACTCGGCCTGCGGCGGCTGGACGCCGACAGTCGTGACCTCGTCGTCGGCGACGCCTTCGGGGGCGTCAGCGTGCCATGGCACCTCACCACGGCAGAAGCGATGAAGGACGTACGGCGGGTGCTCGACGAGGACGGCCTGTACGTGGCCAACCTCATCGATCACGGCGGTATGGACTTCGCACGGGCCGAAGTGGCCACCCTCAGCGAGACCTTCGAGCACGTGGCCGTCGTCGGCGAACCCGCCGACATCGGCCTCGACCCGACCGCCACCGCCGAGGGCGGCAATCTGGTGGTGCTCGCCTCCGACCGGCCGGTCGACCTGCGCGCGACCCAGGAAGCGCTGAACTCCCGGCAGACCGGCTGGAAGACCGCCACCGGCGACGACCTCACCTCCTGGATCGGCAATGCCCGACCACTCACCGACGACTACGCACCCGTCGACCAACTCCTCCAGCCCTCCCGCACCCGGACCAAGCCGTGAGGCAGAGGTTCAGGGGTTAGCGGTTTCGCGGGTTCAGGAAAAGGTGCGGATTACGTCCCGGGACCGTTCCACCGTGTCGCCGTATGCCCCGAAGTGGCCCAGCACACTGAGGTGTTCACGCAGGTGCAGCAGCGGCATGCGGTCCCGCCAGCCGTCGGCCAGGGGGGAAATCTCCTCGTAGGCGCGGAAGAAGCGGTCCGGTGGAGGGTCGCAGCAGTAGATCATGCTGAGATCGGACTCGGCCCACATCCAGCACACCGCCGGGTCTATGAACACGGGTTCGCCGGCCGGGTCCGCGACGATGTTGCCGCGCCAGAGGTCACCGTGGTTGAGCACGCTCGGGGCCGCCGGGACGAGTTGGGGAAGGCGCTCGCAGATCCGCTCCAGGCCCGCCAGGTCGGCCGCGCCGAGGGCCTGGCGGACCTTGGGCTCGCGGAGGTAGCGGCGGATCCTGCGCTCGGCGAAGAACTCGTGTCCGTTGCCGGTCCAGCCGTTCTCCTGGGGAAGCAGGCCCAGCCATCCGTCGGCGTCCCAGCCGAACCGGTCGCCGCGCACAGCGTGCAGCGTGGCCAAGGTGCGGCCCGCCGCCTCCCAGAACTCGTCGGTGTCGGGCCGTGGTCGCAGCGCCTCCATGAGGACGTGGTGCGCACTCACCTCGAACACGCGGGGAATCCGGATGCCCGCCCGCTCCTGGAGCGCCCTGAGGCCGGCGACCTCCAGCGGGAACAGGTCGGCCGGGGCGTCGAGGGACCCCTTGAGGACGTAGGCCGTTCCGTCGTCGAGGGTCAGACGCCACACGTCGTTCACCGCGCCGCCGGAGAGCGGCTCGGCGTCGACCACGCGCGGGACGACCGCGCTGGGCAGGCTCTTCCAGAGTGCGTTCACCTGGTCAGCCCCGACACGGCATCCCGCAGGGTGCGGGAGGAATGCAACATCGCGTACATGATCCTGTCGTTCGGGAAGGTCACGTCGAACCGCTGCTCGACGTCGACCACTATGTCGAAAGCGATGAGCGGGTCCAGCCCATGGTCAGGCCGGCCGCGGCCCGTCGGCCGGCCGGGCAGTTGCTCACCACCGCGCGTCGCGAACGGAAGGTTCACGTCGCGTGCCCGGCCTCGCTTGTCGCCCGGCGCTTCGCGGCCTCCTTACTGATCGCCAGGTCCGGCGTCAGGTCGGCATGCCTCGGTCTGCGTGGTTTGTTTCGTAGGCGATGATGACCAGTTGGGCGCGGTCTCGGGCGTTCAGTTTGGCTAGGAGGCTGCTCACGTGGGTCTTCACGGTCGGCAGCCTGATCAGCAGGCGTTGGGAGATCTCGGCGTTCGACAAGCCGTTCGCTATCAGGGTCAGGATCTCTCGTTCTCGCTGAGTGAGGCCTACGAGACGGGAACGCGGGCCGGGCCGGTCGTCGGGGTGGGAGAAGTTCGCGATGAGGCGGCGGGTGACCGTCGGGGCCAGTACCGCCTCGCCGGAGGCGACCACGCGGATGCCGGTGACCAGGTCGGACGGGGACGCGTCCTTCAGCATGAAGCCGCTCGCGCCCGCCTGGAGGGCCGGGTAGACGTAGTCGTCCATGTCGAACATCGTCAGGGCCAGTACCCGTACGCCCGTCATCGTCTCGTCGGAGCAGATCTCCCGGGTGGCGGCGATGCCGTCCATGACGGGCATGCGCAGATCCATCAGGACGACGTCCGGTCGCAGCGCCCGCGCCAGTTCCACGGCGCTCGCGCCGTCACCCGCCTCGCCGATCGCCCGCATTCCCGGAGTCGCGTCGACGAGGACGCGGAAGCTTCCGCGCAGCAGCGCCTGATCGTCCGCGATCAGCACCCGGATCGCCTCCGCCACTCCGCGTTCCTCGACTTTCGACTCTCGACTCTGCTGTCTTTGCCTTGCGTGCTGTTGCTTCAGCCGTCCCAGCGGGTGTGCCGGATGTAGCCGACGGTCAGCGCCAGCGCCGTCCACGCGAGCAGCACCATAGCTCCGGTGCAGCCGTCCGGTGCGTCGACGGTGAGGAGTTGGGCGCCGGCCCGGTCGGGGAGGTACCGTGCCGCCTCCTTCGTCGCTCCGATGACGGACAGGATCTGCGATCCGGCGAGCACCGTAGGGAGCAGCACGGCCAGTGGGACGACGGCGCTGCGGGCGGTCGCGGCCACGCCTGCCGCGAACAGGGACATCAACGTCAGATAGACCACCGCGCCGGCCAGGGCGCGCGGGACGTCGTTCGCGTCGATCGAGGTGCCGTGGGGTCCCAGGGCGATCTGGGTGATCAGGTAGCCGACGATCGTGACGGGGATCGCGACGGCCGCGGCGGCGACACCGGTGGCTGTCATCTTCGCCGCGTAGAGGCGGCTTCTCCGGGGCACGGCGAGCAGCGAGACGCGCATCATGCCGGACGCGTACTCGCCGGAGACGATGAGAACTCCGAAGACGAGCAGGGCGAGCTGGCCGTAGAGAATGCCGTCCAGGCCGGCCTGTTCGGGGGTGAAGTCGGAGCGGAGCCCGGGGTGGTCGGAGTCCAGGGCCCCCTTCGCGGACCAGCCGCCCAGGGCGGCGATCAGGACGCTGACGGGGACGAACAGCAGCAGTGCGACGAAGGTGCCGCGGGTGCCGCGCAGCTTGGTGAACTCGGCCCGGACGGCCGCGGTCGTCTCAGACATGGGCGCTCGTGCTATCTCCGTTACCCGGGTGCTTGTTGCTCGTGAGCTTGAGGAAGGTGTCCTCCAGGGACGTCGTGTGGGTGCTCAGCTCTTCGAGCGGGAGCCCGCTCGCCGCGGCCAGTCGGCTGATCTCCGCCGCCGTCATGCCGTCGATCTCCAGGCTGCCGTCCGGGGCGAGTCTCGCTGAAACACCTCTCAGCTCCAACTCCCGGCCGAGCGACGCGGGTTCTGGCGTTCGCAGTCGCACGAAGGTCCGGCCGTGGGTTCGGATGAAGTCCGACGTGGTGGTGTGCGCGAGGAGTTGGCCTCGGTTGATGACGATCAGGTGGTCCGCGACCATCGACACCTCGGTCATCAGGTGGCTGGAGACCAGGACGGTGTGGCCTTCGGCGGCCAGGGAGCGCAGGAGTTCGCGCAGCCATCGGATTCCTTCCGCGTCAAGGCCGTTGGCCGGTTCGTCCAGCACCAGGACCGGTGGGTCGCCGAGCAGGGCCGCGGCCAGGCCCAGGCGTCGGCCCATGCCGAGGGAGAACGTTCCGATCCGCTGCCGGGCGGCCTCCGTGAGGCCGACCGTCTCCAGGACCTCGCCGACCCGGTGGCGGGCGATGCCGTTGCTCTGCGCCAGCCAGCGCAGATGGTGGGCCGCGGTCATGCCGCGATGCGGGGTGGACGTCTCCAGGAGGGCGCCGACATGTCGGAGCGGGTAGGTCAGTTGGTGATAGGCGTGACCGCCGATCGTCGCCGAGCCGGTGTCCGGGCGGGTGAGGCCGAGCAGCATCCGCAGCGTCGTGGACTTCCCGGCACCGTTGGGGCCCAGGAAGCCGGTGACGGCCCCTGACCGCACCGTGAAGGTGAAGCCGTCCACGACGGTGTGCCGCCCGTACCGCTTGGTCAAGTTCCGCACGTCGATCACATCGACCACATCAATCACATGGTGGAGTCTCGTCGAGCGCACCCGGCGGGCACATCGGTCCGGGGGCGGGCCGCATCGGACAGCTTTCGCGGGCCGACGTCATACCTGCGTATGAGTCTGCGTCTGAGTCATGGGTCATGGTCATGGGTCATGGGTCTCTATGAACGGCTCAGTACGGGAGCTTCGCCTGGATGCGGAAGCCCGCGGCCGGTTCCGGATCCGGTCCGGCGGTCAGCGTGCCGCCGTGGGCGGCGATCCGCTCCTTCATTCCGATGAGACCCAGTCCGCCGCCGGGCACGGCGGGGCCTCCTCGGGCCCCGGGCCGCGGACCCTCGTCGGCCACGTCGATCGTCAACGTGCCGCACTCCGCCGTGAGTTGTACCGTGCAGGCGGTGGGTGCGGCGTGCTTGACGACGTTGGTCAGCGCCTCCTGGACGATCCGGTACGCGGAGAGCGCGACGCCGTCGGGAGGTTCCTCCGAGTACCGCGTCCGCAGGTCCACGGTGACGCCGGCGGCTTCGGCGGTCCGGACGAGCGCGGGCAGGTCCGCCAGCCCGAGAACCGGCCGGAGGTCCTGAGCACCGCCCTCCTGGTCCCGGCGCAGCACGTTCAGTGTGGCCCGCATGTCGCGCAGCGCCTTGCGGCTGACGTCCTCTATCACCGTCAGGGCCTCCCGTGCCTCCTCCGGGTGCGTGGCGAACACATGGTTGGCGACGCCTGCCTTGACCGCGATCAGGCCCACGCTGTGCGTGACGACGTCGTGGATGTCGCGGGCGACGCGCAGGCGTTCCTCGGCCTTCGCCTGCTCGGCGGCGTGCTCGATGGCGCGTCTCACGGCTTCGCGCCGTTCCCCGACCGACGTCCCCCAGGCCCAGGTGGCGCCCAGGACGAGCAGTCCGAACACGGCCTGCGCGGCCTTCGTCCCGCCCTGGTGGCCCTGCCCTCCCGTGACCGTGAGCAGGACCGCTCCCGCCGTGCAGAGCCCGGCCAGGAACGCCGCGGACGGCCCCGGCGCCGGTTGCCGGGTCTTCGTCGCGGCCACCAGGTACAGGGCGTACGCCGCGGCGAGGAACGGAACCGGCCCGGCGCCGACGGCCACTGCCACGCAGGCGGCGAGCAGCACCGCCCCGAAGACCGGCACGGGCCACCGCCGCCGGGTCGCCAGCGGCAGCGCGCTGCTCAGCGACAGGAGCCATACGGTGGTGACGTCCACCTCGGCGCCGACGGCCGACCGCAGCACCGACACCTGTGGGAGCAGCGCGAAACCGACTGCGGCCAACACATCGAGCACGACCAGGCGTTGACGACGCACCTCACCCATAGGCCGTTCCGCGGGGTCTGACCAGGCCGCTCTCGTAGGCCAGGATCGTGGCCTGTACGCGGTCCCGCAGGCCCAGCTTGGTCAGGAGCGCGTTCACGTGGGTCTTCACCGTGCCGGTGGTCACGCCGAGGGCGGCGCCGATCTCGGCGTTCGTCAGGCCTGACGCTATGTGCAGCAGGACTTCCCGCTCGCGGGGTGTGAGGGCGGACAGCGCGCCCGTCACCGTCGGCGGCTGCGGGGCGCCCTGGGCGAAGGTGTCGATGAGGCGGCGGGTCACGGTCGGGGCCAGGATGCCCTCGCCGGTGGCGACCACGCGGATCGCGGCCAGCAGGTCCTCGGGCAGGGCGTCCTTGAGCAGGAACCCGGAGGCCCCGGCGCGCAGCGCCTCGTACACATAGGCGTCCAGGTCGAAGGTGGTCAGGACGAGGACGCGCGGCGGGTGCTCCTGCGCGGTGATGAGGCGGGTCGCGGTGAGGCCGTCCATGCCTGGCATGCGGATGTCCATCAGGACCAGGTCGGGGGCTTCGGTGGCGGCGAGTGACACCGCCGACGCGCCGTCGCCGGCCTCGGCAACCACCGTCAGGTCGGGTTCGGCGTCCACGATGGCGGCGAAGCCTGCGCGGACCACCGCCTGGTCGTCGACGACCATCACGCGGGTGGTGGTGACGGGAACACCTCCTGGACGGGCTCCCGCGGACTCGGGCGCGTCGACAGCAACACCCGTACGGTACCGGTCCGTTCGAGCGCGATGCTCCCCGTCCCCGGGCGCGTTCCCGTCCCCGTCCCTACCTGTACCTTCAGGCGTTCGGCGACCGGGCCGGTCACGGCCAGCGGTACGCCCGTCACCGTGACGCGCAGGGTGTCGCGCCGTCGGCGCAGGGTGACCCGGGCCGGGCCTCGGTCGCCCGCGCCGAGGGCCGCCTCGACGATCCGGTACGCCGACAGGGTCACGGAGGGCGGCAGGTTCCGCGCGGCCTCCGGCAGGCCCCGCAGGGTCACGTCCCGGCCGGCCGCGCGTACCGTCCGGCACAGTGTGTCGAGGTCCGCGGCGGTGGGCGCCGGGGCGAGTCCCGCGCCGGGCTCGTCCTCCGACCTGCCGAGGCTGTGCAGGAGTTCGCGCATGGCGGCGAGGGCGGACCGGGCCCCGGCGGCGACCTCGTCCAGCCGTCCCTGCCGGGCCTGTTCGACCAGGGTCGCCGTGGGGTGCAGGACGGCGTTGCGCAACTTCGTGGCCAGGCGGTGGCGTTCGGCGTCCGCGGCGCGTTCCGCGTGCCACAGTGCGCCGGCCAGGGCGAAGTCGTCCCAGGCGAGGATGCGCACGCGTCGGCGTCGTACGGCGAGCCCGGCGCCCCACAGGGCGGCGAACAGGGCGGCGAGTGTCACGGCCAGGGGGATGAACATCAGCACGGCGGTGGGCCATACCGGGTTCTCGCCCATCAACTCGCCGTCCGCGCCCGCCGTCGCGAGCAGGGTTCCGGAGAGCGAGGCGGCCGCCGCGCACCACGCGGGCCAGGTGCGGGCGGCTCCGCTGCCGTAGACCGCGACGGCGTACACCGCGAGCAGTTCCGCGAGGGCGCCGCCCGCGAAGAACTCCGACACCCGTGGCGGCAGGCCGGCCACGGCCACCGCCGGCGGCCACAGCCACGACGTGGCCAGCACGCCGAGGAGCGCCGGCCACGGAGCGCGCCGCCGCCACAGCAGCGGCACCGCGTGCGCGGTCAGCAGCGCGGCCACGAGGAGCAGGTCCGGGAGGGTGGCGCGCAGGCTCGTGCTCGTCCACTCCTCCACCGTGACCAGGGCGAACACCAAGGGGAAGAGGGTCGCCGCGAACACCAGGGCGGGGTCGGCCAGCCGCTGCTCCCGGAGCACGTCGCGTCGGCCCGTGCCCTCGGGCGGCCCCCACGGCCCGGTGACGTCGGGCAGCGTGGCGCGGACGCGCCAACCGCCGCCGGGTGCCGGGCCGGCCGTCAACTCCCCGCCGACGGCGGCCGCCCGCTCCCGCATCCCCGCGACGCCGCGTCCCGAGCCGAGGCCACGGATGCCGCTGTCGGTGCCGCGCGGGGGAGCGTTGTCGACGGTCAGTTCCAGGACGCCCTCGCCGCGTACGACGCTGACGTGTGCGGCGGAACCCGGGGCGTGCCGCAGGGCGTTCGTCAGGGCCTCGCGGACGATCCCGTGGACCGCCTCGGCCGCCGGACCGGCCAGGTCGGCGGGGAGCACGGCGTCGATCGGACGGCCCAACCGGCCGAATCCGGCGATGAGTTCCTCGATACGGGCGGTCATCGGACGTGGGTCGGGGCGGTCCGCGTCGTGCAGCAGGCCGACGAGGCGTTGCAGCGCCGTCAGGGTCTCGGTGCCGGTGCGTTCGGCGAACGTCAGCGCCTCGGCCGTCAACTCGGGTCGGCTGTCGCCGAGTCGGCGCGCGGCGTCGGCCGTGATGACGACGGAGGTGAGGTGGTGGGCGCTCACGTCGTGCAGTTCGCGCGCCAGTCGGCGCCGTTCGGTGTCACCCGCCCGGCGGCGGGTCTCCTCCGCGCCGGCCAGTCGGCGGGTCGCGAGCGACCGCCCCTTGAGCCACTGCCGTCGGGCCTCGCCGAGCCCCGCCACGACGGCGTACACGAGCGCGGCGAGCCCCCACTCCGAGGCGAGCCCGGGCCGTAACCCGAGGAGGATGAGAGACAGGAGCCACTCGACGCCGACGGCCGCGGCGAGCGCCCGTACGGTCACGGGCACCGGGCGGCGGACCGCCACCGAGTACAGCGCGATCGGCACGCCGACGCCGAAGTAGCCGTCCTCCCAGGCGAGTTGGCCCACGAGGAGGGCGCCGAGGGATCCGGCCAGCGCCTGGACCGGCGCGTGCCGTCGTCGGCCCAGCGCGGCCGTCTCGACGACCACCGCGCCCAGGACGGCGACCAGCGCCGCCGCCCCGGGCACCGCCTGGCCGGACAGACCGGCTCCGGGCCACAGCCAGCCGAGCTGTGCGGCCGCGAGCAGGGCGGGGAACAGCCAGTCACGCATCGCCGTCGTCGTCTCCGTCGTCGTCTTCGTCGTCTTCATGTCGGCACGAGCGTAGGACGGGGTACGAGGGCGCGGCACCGGTCCCAGGTACGAGGGCGTTCTCTACCTTCCGGCAGAGACGCGGGTCGTGCCCGGGGCCGATGTGGGGGCATGGGCCGGCGGCGAGGCTTGTCCCCATGACGAATCCGCTCGCCGCCCCGATGCCCGCGCTCCCGCCCGAAGCGTCCCCCGAACTGCTCCCCTACCACCGGATGGCCCGCGCCTCGGTACGCCATCGATGGTGGCGGGCGGTGCTGGGCACCGGGTTCGTGGCCGTCGCGGGTGTGATCGCGGCCGTACTGGTCTATGGGCTCGGCTCCATACTCGGAGCGGCCAGGGGTTATCCCGAAGCCCCGGACGGGACCGTCGAGTTCGGCCCGGTCACGGGCACCGCCCTCGATCTGCTGGCGATCGCCTCCGCCGTGCCCGTCGTGCTGCTCGCGGTGCGCTGGATCGGGCGCCGTCCGGCGGGCACGGTCTCGTCCGTGACGGGCGGACTGCGGTGGCGCTGGCTGGGGCTGTGCGTGCTGGCCGCCTTCCCGGTCCTCGCCCTGAGCACCGGGGCCATGCTCCTGCTGCCGCTGGACGACGGCCCGCCGGCGCGGTGGGCGGGCTGGGAGGTCTTCGGGCCGGCCCTCGCCATGCTGGTGGTCCTGGTGCCGTTGCAGGCGGCGGCCGAGGAGTACGTCTTCCGGGGCTGGCTCACGCAGGCGGTCGGCGGCTTCCTGCGCAATCCCTGGTGGGCGCTCGTGCCCCAGGCCGTCCTGTTCGCCGCCGCCCACGGCTGGGGCACCCCGTGGGGCTTCGCCGACCTGGTCGTGTTCGCGTTGGTCGCGGGCTGGCTCACCGTGCGCACGGGCGGGCTGGAGGCGGCGATCGGACTGCACGCCGTGAGCAACCTGCTGGCCTTCGGCGTCTCGGCGGCCGTCGTCGACGGCCTCAAGACCGACGACACCGCGGCGGACGCGCCCTGGCAGGTCGTGGTCGTCGACCTGGTCGGCATCGCCCTGTACGCGGCGGCCGTGCTGTGGCTGGCGCGTCGCCGCACACCGACCCGCGTCGTTCCCGCGCCGATACAGGTTCCGGCACCCGTGCCGGTCCCGGTGCCGTTTCCGATCCAGCCGCCGCTGCCCTACTACCCCGGCGGGTATCCCCACTTCGGGGCAGGCCCCTCCGCTGCTCGGGGGTCAGCGGATCGTCCAGCTCTGGTTGTCCCAGTTGTTGCACTCCCACAGGACCACGACCGTTCCGCTCGAACCGCCGAAAATGGTGACGCATTTCTGTGACGGATCACCCTGCAGTTCCGCGCCGGAGAAGTGGAATCGCTGACTGGAGCCGCCGCTGCACCCGGTCAGTTGGATCTCCGTCCGGTCGGCGGTCGCTCCTCCGGCCACGGTCATGCATTTCCCGCCGGACCGGAAGGTCCCGTCCGATCCGACGACCCAGCGCTGCGCGGCGGAGTCGTCGCACGTGGCCTGGGTCAGCTGGATCCCCTCGGTCCCCGCGCCGCGGCTCAGGCACTTCCCGGAGCCGGCGACCACCAGGGCGCGACCGGCCGAGGTGGCCGATGAGCCGGAGCCACCGTTCGTGGCCGGGCTCTCCTCGGGCGGGCTCGCCTCCGCTCCGGCTTCCGTGTCGGCATCTTCTCGTCCCCCGGCCTTGGGCGTCGACCCCTGAGACGAGTCTGTCGGCACTGTGGCGCCGGGACTTGCGGGGCTTGTCGGCGAGGCGGCGGCGGAGGGTCCCGTCGATGTGTCCGCGGGCCGCGAGGCCGTGGTGTCGCCGGTCGAGGTCGGGCCGGTCCGCACTGTGGCGCTGCCGGTGCTCTTCTCGGTCGTGTTGTCGACCAGGAACGCGGTCGTGACCAGTGCCGCCGTGGTGACCACCGCGGCCAGCACGACCAGCTTCCGCGCGTGGCGCCTGCGGCCAGGGGGCCGCGGTGCCTCCTGGACGGGAGCGGCCGAGCCCGGCTCCGACTTCGACTCCGACCTCGACGTCGGTTCCGACTCCGACTCCGACTCCGACTCCGGGTCCGGCTCCGGGTCCGGCTCCGGGTCCGGGTCCGGGCCCAACTCCGGCTCCGGCTCCGGCTCCGGTTCCGGGCCCAACTCCGGCTCCGGCTCCGGCTCCGGCTCCGGGTCCGGCTCCGGCTCCGGCTCCGGCTCCGGCTCCGGCTCCGGCTCCGGCTCCGAACTCGGCTCCGGTTCCCGCCCCGCGGGCGGCGCGGTGCCGTGGCCGACCCGGGCTGCCGGGCCGCGGCGCGGGTCGGCGTCCGCTGTCCGCAGGAGGCGCTCGGCGTCCTGGGCCGATAAGCGTTCGGCCGGGTTGCCCGCGAGCAGAGCATGGATCAGCGGGGCGAGCGGTCCGGCGCCCCGGACCTCGGGGGGCGGCTCCATGGCGATGGCGTACATCGTCTCCGTCACCGTGTCCCGGAGGAACGGTGAGCGCCCCTCCACCGCCTGGAACAGCGTGGCGCCCAGCGCCCACAGGTCGGCCTCCGGACCGGGCTTGGCGCCGACGAGACGCTCGGGGGCCATGAAGTCGACCGACCCCACCAACTGGCCGGTGCGGGTGAGCCCCGGGGTCTCGGCGGCCTGGGCGATGCCGAAGTCGGTGAGGACCACCCGGCCGTCCTCGGCGAGCAGCACATTCGCCGGTTTCACGTCCCGGTGCAGGATCCCGGCCCGGTGCGCCGCCCGTAACGCGGCGACCACGCCACGGCCGATTCTGGCGACCTCGGCAGTCGGGATCGGGCCGTGCTGCTTGATCAGGTCGGCGAGGGTGATGGAGGGCACGTACTCCATGACGATGATGGGCAGGCCCTCGTCGTCCACGACATCGTGGACGACGATGACATTGGGGTGGCTGATCCGGGCGGCGCTGCGGGCCTCGCGGCGGGTGCGTTCGAAGAGGGTGACGAGTTCGTCGTCGTCGAGGTGCGGCTGGGGATGGAGCTTCTTGACGGCGACCTCGCGGGCGAGGAGATCGTCGTGCGCGCGCCACACGGTGGCCATGCCGCCTCGGCCGATCCGGTCGAGGATGCGGTAACGGCCGGCGATCAGCCGTCCTTCGTCGGACACCGCGGTTTCCTTTCCACTGCTTCGAGGACGCCCAACGGGCCGTTGTCCAGGGCTCGTTGTGGAGCACCCTGTCAGCCGAAGCGGGCGCTCGCACCTTGTCCAGGTGACGCCTTCGCATCGATGTCCCCGACCGACGTCCTCGACGTGAGCCTTGACCCGCTGGGCGGGGAGGTGCAGTCTCCGTTAATGCGTATTATCTAATACGCATTAACGGATTGACGGAGGGGGGAGCCACCGTGGAACCGGAACCCAGGAAGCGGCCCGGTCGGACTCCCGCGCCGGCCGGTCGTACGGCGCGGCCACGGCAGGCCGAGGTCGCCCGGCTCGCGGGCGTGTCCCAGGCGACCGTGTCCCTGGTGCTCTCCCCGAAGCCCGACCGCAAGGGACGCATCATCTCCGACGAGACCCGCCGACGCGTCCTGGAAGCGGCCCGCAGCCTGGGTTACGTGCCCGACCCGGCCGCCCGGCGGCTGGCCGCGGCCCGCAACAACCTGCTCGGCGTCTTCAGTTTCACCGCCACCTTCCCCACCGATGTGCAGCACTCCTACTACCCGTTCCTGGTCGGCGTGGAGCGCGAGGCGGCGGCGCTCGGCTACGACCTGGTGCTGTTCACCGGGTCGAGCACCGGCGGCGCGGGGGCCTCGGTGCCCGACGCGCTGGGGCGGGTGCGGCTCGCCGACGGCTGTCTGTTCATGGGGCGGCACACGCCCCGGGCGGAGTTGAAGCGGCTGGTCGACGACGGTTTCCCGGTCGTGCACCTGGGCCGCCGCGAGGAGTTGGAGGGTGTGGCGTGGGTGGGCGCGGACTATGTCCAGGCCACCCGTGAAGTGGTGGGCCACCTGGCCGAGTCGGGGCATCGGCGGATCGTTCTCGTCCGCGAGGACGACGACGCGCCCGCCTCGGCGGATCGTCAACGCGGCTTCCTGGAGGGGCTGGAGGCGGCGGGTCTGCCCTCGGGGCCCGGGCCCGCGACCGTCTTCCGGTCCGCCGATCCACAGCGGGACCTCACGCCCGAACGGCTGCGCGCCTGGACCGACGACGGGGTGACGGCCTTCGTCGCCGAAGAGACCGACACCGGGGCGGCCTGGCGAGGCCTGCACTCCGCCGTGCGCGAGGCCGGCCTCGACTGCCCGGCGGACGTGTCCCTCGCCCTGCTCGGCAGTCCGCCGTCCGATCTCGCGGGCGAGCCCGTGCCGACCGGATTCGACATTCCCCGCCCGCAGTTGGGCGCGGCGGCCGTACGGCTGCTGGCCGCGCTCGTGGCCGGCGAGGAGGGGACCCGGGAGCCGCTCGTCAGGTGTGTCTTCCGGCCGGGCCCGACGACCGGGCCGCCACCGTCCCGCGCCCGTTCCTGAGCCCGGTCCGTGGACGTACGGACCTCACCCCCTGCAAGGAGCAGCGTGTTACCCGAAGCAGACATCCTCGTCGTGGGCGGCGGCCTCGGCGGTGTGGCCGCCGCGCTCGCCGCCTGCCGGGCCGGACGCAGCGTGGTCCTCACCGAGGAGACGGACTGGATCGGCGGCCAGCTCACCAGCCAGGCCGTGCCGCCCGACGAACACCCGTGGGTCGAGCGGTTCGGCACGACCGCCTCGTACCGGCGGCTGCGCGAGGAGATCCGGCGGTACTACCGGCACTGGTATCCGCTGCGGGCCGAGGCGCTGGCGCTCACCGACCTCAACCCGGGAGCGGGCCGGGTCAGCAAGCTCTGCCATGAGCCGAGGGTCGCGCTCGCCGTCCTGGAGGGCATGCTGGCGCCCCACCGGGCGGCGGGCCGGCTGACCGTGCTCACCGAGCACCGGCCGGTCGCCGCCGAGTCCGACGGCGACGTCCTGCGGACGGTGACCCTGCGGGACCTGCGGGACGGGACGCTGCGCACGCTCAGCGCGCGTTACGTCCTGGACGCCACGGAGACCGGCGAACTCCTCCACCTCGCGGGCGTCGAGCACGCGACCGGGGCCGAGGCGCGCGCCGAGTTCGACGAGCCGCACGCCCCGGACGAGGCCCAGCCGGACAACCAGCAGGGCATCACGGTCTGCTTCGCGCTCTCCCACCACGAGGGCCAGGACCACACGATCGACCGCCCGGACGACTTCGACTTCTGGCGCGCCTACCGGCCCGCCTTCTGGCCGGGCCCGCTGCTGGGCTTCGAGGCGCCCGACCCGCGCACGCTGGAGCCGGTGCCGCGGACCTTCGTGCCGAATCCCGAGCTCGACCCGCTCGGCGTCTCCGCCGACCAGAGCGCCGACGCCGGGGACAAGGAGTTGTGGGGCTTCCGCCGGATCCTGGCCCGCAAGCTGCACACGCCCGGCGCCTTCGACTCGGACATCACGCTCGTCAACTGGCCGCTCAACGACTACTGGCTCACGCCGTACATCGGGGCGCAGGAGACCGAAGCGCTGCGCGGGGCACGGCAGTTGTCGCTGTCGCTGCTGTACTGGCTGCAGACCGAGGCCCCGCGTCCGGACGGCGGCACCGGCTTCCCCGGCCTGCGGATCCGCCCGGACGTGACCGGCACGGCGGACGGGCTGGCCAAGGCGGCGTACGTGCGCGAGTCCCGCCGGATCAAGGCCGTCACCACGGTCACCGAGCACGACGTGGCGATCGACGTCGTCGGCCCGTACGGCGGGACCCGGCACCGGGACTCCGTCGGCGTGGGCGGGTACCGCATCGATCTGCATCCCTCCACCGGCGGCGACAACTACATCGACGTCGGGTCCGTGCCGTTCGAGATCCCGCTCGGCGCGCTCGTGCCGCGCCGGGTGCGCAATCTGCTGCCCGCCGGCAAGAACATCGGCACCACCCACATCACCAACGGCTGCTACCGGCTCCACCCGGTGGAGTGGAACGTCGGCGAGGTCGCCGGCGCGCTGGCCGCGCACTGCGTCGCCGAGGACGTCGAGCCGCACCAGGTGCAGGCCGATGACAAGCGGTTCGAGGACTTCGCGCGGCTGCTCGACCGCGACGGAGCGCAACGCCACTGGCCGGACGTACGCGGCTACTGAGGACGCCCGCGCGGCTGCTGATCACCCGCGCAACCAAACCGTAAGAGGAGGTGCCTGGACATGAGCTCTGCCGTCAACCCTGACATGGACACATCCCGCATCCGCGTCGGCATCGACGTGGGCGGAACCTTCACCGACGCCGTGGCCGTGGACGCCACGACCCTCGAACTCCTCGGGCAGGTCAAGGTCCCCACCAGCCACCGGCACGCAGACGGCGTCGCGCACGGCATCGTCGAGGCGCTCGACCGGCTCCTGGAGCAGACCGGCCGCGCCGCGAGCGACGTCGCCTTCCTCGCCCATGGCACGACCCAGGCCACCAACGCCCTCCTGGAGGGCGATGTCGCGACCGTCGGACTGATCGGCATCGGGACCGGCCCCTCGGCGCTGTTCACCCGCCGTCTCGCCTCCTTCGGCAAGCTCGAACTCGCCCCCGGCAAAAGGCTTCCGCTGCGCTACGCGCATGTCGCCGACCCCGACGACACGGCGGCCGTCCGCCGCGCCGTCGAGCAGCTCAAAGAGGACGGCGCTCACGTCCTCGTCGCCAGCCAGCCGTTCAGCGTCGACCGGCCCGAGGGCGAGCGGGCCGTGCTGGACGCGGCCCGGCCCTACGGGCTGCCGATGACCGCCGCGCACGAGATCACCTCGCTGTACGGGCTGCACAAACGCACCCGCACCGCCGTGGTCAACGCGGCGATCCTGCCGCGCATGCTGGCCACCGCCGACCTCGTCGACGCCTCCGTCACCAAGGCCGGCGTGACCGCGCCCCTGATGGTGATGCGCTGCGACGGCGGCGTCATGGCGCTCGACGAGATGCGCCGCCGACCGCTCCTGACGGTGCTGTCGGGACCGGCCGCCGGAGTCGCCGGCGCGCTGATGCGGGAGCGGGTGAGCGAGGGCGTGTTCCTGGAGACCGGGGGCACGTCGACCGACGTCAGCGTCGTGCGACGCGGCAAGGTCGCCGTCCGGCACGCCACCGTCCTCGGCAGGACCTCCTACCTGAACGCCCTCGACGTGCGCACGGTCGGCGTCGGCGGCGGGTCGATGGTGCGGATCGGCGGCGACGGCCGGATCACCGGCGTGGGGCCGCGCAGCGCCCATATCGCGGGACTGCCGTACGCCTGCTTCGCCGCCCCCGACGAGCTGCGCGACGCCACGGTGGACACCGTCCGGCCCATGGACGGCGACCCCGCCGACTACGCCGTGCTCGACGCGGCGGGCGGACGGTTCGCCCTGACGATGACCTGCGCCGCCAACGCCCTCGGCCGCGTCCCCGAGGGGGACTTCGCGCACTGCGACCCGGAGACCGCGCGCGCCGCGATAGCCCCGCTGGCCGCCGTGCTCGGCACCGACGTCGCGACGGCGGCCACCCGGATCCTCGACGCGGGCGTCGCCCAGGTGCGGACGGTGGTGGACGCCATGATCCGCGACTACCGGCTCGACAAGGACACGGCCGTTCTCGTCGGCGGGGGCGGCGGGGCCGCGTCCGTCACGCCGCACCTCGCCCTCAGCAGGGGGATGGAGGGGCGGATCGCCCGGCACAACGAGGTCATCAGCCCCATCGGCGTCGCCCTCGCGCTCGTCCGGGAACAGATCGAGCGGATCGTGCCCGGCGGAGCCTCGCAGGAGCAGATCCTCGCCGTGCGCGCCGAGGCGGAGCGGGCCGTCGTCGCCCAGGGGGCCGCCGCCGACGGCGTCGAGGTCGAGGTCACCGTCGATCCGCAGACCCACACCGTGCGCGCGGTCGCGACCGGCGCGACCGAGCTGCGCACCCAGGACCGGGCCCACCGCGCCGACGACACCGAGCGACTGCGGGCCGCCGCCCTCAGCCTCAAAGCCGACCCGACGGCGGTCGAGATCCTGGCCGGTACCGCCGCCCACACCGTCTACGGCACCCAGGTCGTCCGGCGTCGGCTGCGGCCGACCCGGCGGCCCGTGCGGATCGTCGACATGGACGGCGTCGTACGCCACCACGCCGCCGACGCCCGCGTGGAGACCACCACCGTGGCCGGCGCCCCCGAGGTGCTCGCCCGGCTGGTGGGCGAGTCCACCTCGTACGGCGACGGCGGGGTACGCGCTCCCGCCCTGCGGCTGCTGCTCGGCTCCCGCATCGCCGACCTGTCCGGGGTCCTCGATCCACAGCCGCTACTAGCCCTGGCGCAGAGCGAGTTGAGGGCGCGTGCGGGTGACGAGACGGTGGTCGCGGTACTGGAGGTGCGGTCATGACGGCCACCGAAATCACCACCGAACTCACCTCCTTGGACGACCTCACCGCCGTGGACGACGTCGAATGGGGCGTCCGGCTGCTGGCCGCCACGCCCACCCACGAGGGCCGCGATCCCGAGCTGCTGCGCCAATGGGCGCGTACGGCCGACGAGTTCGGGTCCCGTCTGACCCCGCTGGCGTCCACGGCACGCGTGGTCGAGCGGCGCGACGGCCTGGAGCGGATGCTGCTCGCCCGCTACACCTCACGGCCGCCGACGGTCGAGCTGTACACCGACACGCTCGCCCTCGCCGAGGAGTTGGTCGACGCCCACGGCTGGCGTGACTGGTATCCGGCGGGTTCCGTGCGGGCCGCCGCGCTCGCCCACGAGACCGTGCACGCGCACCTGCACCACGGCCCGGCGAAGGCCGCGCTGAAGCAGGCGCTCGGCCACACCGTGCTGCGGCTCGGACGGCACCGCGTCATCGGCCATGTCGCCGGCGCCGAAGAGGTCGCCGCCCATGCCTACGCCAGGACCGTCTGCGGGCTCGGACGCTCGCCCCTGCTCCTCACCGCCGCGCTGCGCGCCGCGCTCACCCGGCCCGGAAGACAGAGAAGAGAGAACTGACCCATGGGCGTCGTCATCCTCCTCGTCATGGCCGCCGGCGTAGGCCTCATGCTCACCCGCAGACTCCCCACCGCCTTCGCGCTGGTGCTGCTCGCCGTCGTGATCGCCTTCCTCGCCGGGGCCCCGCTCACCGGCAAGAACAGCGTGCTGGACACGGTTCTCCAGGAGGGCGCGCCGACCCTGGCCGCCACCATGATCGCGATCATTCTGGGCTCCTGGCTGGGCAGGCTCCTCGACGAGACCGGGATCGCGGGCACGCTCGTCCGCAAGATCGTCGAGTTCGGCGGCGACCGCCCGACCGTCGTCGCCCTCGGCGTCCTCGCCGTGTCCGCACTCGTCGGGACGGTGACGGGCTCGGCGCCCGCCGCCATGCTCGCCGGGATCATCGGCATCCCCGCGATGATCGCCGTCGGCGTGCCCAAGGTGACCGCGGCGGGCACGGTGCTGATGGGGATCGCCGTGGGCATCCCCTTCGAGCTGCCGCTGTGGCAGTTCTTCTCCACCGCGCTGGAACTTCCGGTCCCGACCGTGCGCGGCTTCATGGTGAAGCTGTTCCCGTTCGCGCTGGTCGCAGCCCTCGCGTTCGTCGTCGTCGAGACGCGGCGGCGGGGCACGGAGCACGCCTGGTCGCTCAAGTCACTTGATTCCAGGTCTCGTTCACGGCGTCAGGAGCTGGGCGACGCGCCCTGGTACGCGCTGCTCGCCCCCGCCGTCCCGCTCGTTCTCGCCCTCGGCTTCGAACTCGCCATCATCCCCTCCCTGTTGGCGGGCGTCCTGTACGCGCTGGTGACCACCACCCGGCCCGGCGAGATGAACAAGCGGCTGCTGCGCACCCTGTACGGCGGCTTCGAGGTGGCGGCCCCGCCGCTCGTCCTGTTCATCGCCATCGGCATCCTGCTCGCGGCCGTGAAACTGCCCGGCGCCGTGGAGGCACTCGAACCCCTCGTCAAGGCGGTCAGTCCGCAGCACCCCGTGCTGTTCGTCCTCGTCTTCACGCTGCTCGTGCCGCTGTGCCTCTACCGCGGCCCGCTCAATGTGTTCGGGCTCGGCGCGGGCATCGCCGGCGTCCTCATCGCCGCCGGGATCTACCCCGCGGTGGCCGTCCTCGGCATGGCCACCTCGTACAACCAGGTCTTCGGCGTCGCCGACCCCACCAGTACGCAGACCGTGTGGAGCGCCCAGTACGCGGGCGTCACTCCGCAACAGGTCATGGTGCGCACGCTGCCGTATGTGTGGGCGGTCGCCCTGGGCGGCCTGTGCGTCACGGCCGCCACCTATCTCTGACCCCACCCCATGTCCTTGGAGCCCCCCGTGCACGAGCACCCACACCACCTCGACCGGCGTCTCTTCCTGCGCGCCGGGGCCGCCACCGGAGCCGCTCTCACCGTCGGCACGACGCTGGGCGCGCAGCCCGCCGCCGCGGCACCCGCCGGATTCCCCGACTACTCGTTCGTGCGCACGCTTCTGACGCCGTCTCAGCTGAAGTACAACCCCACCAACGAGATCATCTTCCCGTGCATCCGGGGCGTCTACGACAAGCTCGGTTCGCCCCTCGGCCGCTACTACCTCTACTACGCGCCGCACGACCCGCCCGGCGGCATCTGCCTGGCGTACGGCGACTCGCTGGAGGGGCCGTTCACGGAGTACCCGGCGAACCCGATCGTCTCCAACAAGTGGGCGGGGCACTACTCCGTCAGCCATGTCTCGTCGCCCCACGTGCTGTGGAACGCGGACCTCAAGGAGTTCTGGCTGTACTTCCACGGCGAGAACCACACGACCCGCCTGGCCCGCTCGGCCGACGGGATCCACTTCACGTACGACAAGGTCGTGCTGTCGAAGTCCATGCTCCCGGCCGGCACCACGGAGACGTCGTACGCCCGGGTCTTCCGCCACGACCTGCCCGCGCGCGGCGCGCGCTACGTCATGGTCTTCATGCTCAACAACACCACCAACCACCGGGACATCCACTGGGGTTGGTCCGCGGACGGCCGTACCTGGACGTATGACCAGCAGCCGCTGATCCGGCACACCGACGTCGGGGCGGTCAACGTCGGCGGTCCGCACCTGCTGTACCGGAACAACAGCACGTACGTCGTCTACAACAAGGACAAGTCCAGCGGCGGCGACATCATGATCACCGAGGTCGGCAACGACTTCGGCAAGCGCGCCCACCTCGGCGTCTTCTACAACTCGCACAGCGCGGCACCGGAGAACGGGCGCGCCGCCGCGCCTTCCTTCGGCACCGACGGCGGCGTCCCGTACATGATCTACGAGGCGGGCGAGCGCCTCTCCGGAGCCATCGCCGTGGCCCGGGGCTGACCGACCCGGCCAACCGCCGTTCAGGATCAGCCTGTTGCCGTGTCACGGCTGTGCCACGGCGGTGTCCTGAACGGCTGACGGCCGTGACCTCAGGGGCCTGCGGCCCCTCATAACCGGTGACTCACCCAGTGAGCCCCACCCCTCGAAAGGAACCACCCCTGATGAACCGCCACCTGCGCAAGGCCGTTTTCGCCACCGTTGCGATCACTGCCGGGCTGCTGATGACGGCGTGCCAGAGCGGCACCGACGCCGACTCGTCCGGCAAGAGCGGAACGGGCGCGACGGCCGGCGCGGAGAACGCGTCGGACTCCAAGGACTCGAAGGGTGTCAGCGGTACGTTCAAGGACGGCAAGGTCACCTATCTCGCCGCTGGCAAGTACATCGTGACCGTGACCGGCAAGGACGCCCAGCAGTTCCTGGTGGCCGACGGCACCGAGGTCTACGGCGTCGGCACGATATGCGGCGTGTCGGGGTCCAAGGTGGACGCGCCGTGCACGCTGGAGGAGTTGGAGACGGCCGTCAAGAAGGGCGCCGTGAACGCCGACGTGGAGATGAAGGACGGTGTCGCCACCCTGGTGACGGAGCGGCGTGCCGCACAGCAGGACAGCGGCTCCGGGTCGTCGTCGGGCTCGTCGACCGGCTCATCCTCCGGCTCGTCCTCCGGTTCCTCCGGTTCCTCCGGTTCCTCCGGCTCGTCGTCCTCGTCCTCCGGTTCCGGCAGTGGTTCCGGCTCCGACTCCGGCTCCGACTCCTCCCGCGAGACCGTCGTCGAGGGCGTCAACGGGGGCAAGGGCGTCAACGGAACCTGGTTCGGCCAAGTGACCTTCGTGGCGCCGGGCAAGTACTCGGTCTCCGACCTGAAGGGCAGCGAGCAGCTGTTCCTCGTGGCCGACGACACCAAGATCATCGGTTACGACGACATCTGCGACGCCGTGAACACCGGGCCGGGCGGCGAGGGCGGCGTCGAGTGCACCGAGGCCCAGCTGGAGAAGGCGGCCAAGAAGGGCTTCAGCGCGGAGGTCGTGATCAGCAACGGCATCGCGACGACCATCCGCGACGACAACTGATCCACACGCCGACAGACTCCCGAGAGGGCTACGAGGTCGAGCCGAAGTCCTGGGTCCAGTAGTAACCCGGCTGGGCCAGGCCGATGCCGATCTCCTTGTAGCCGCAGTTGAGGATGTTCGCCCGGTGGCCGGAGCTGTTCATCCAGCCGTCCATGACGCTCTCGGGGGTGGTGTACCCGGCGGCGACGTTCTCGCCGGCCGACCGGTACTTGTACGCAACGCGCGAGAGCCGGTCGGTCAGGGACGAACCGTCGGAACCGGTGTGGGACATGTTCTGGTGATCGGCCATGTCCTGGCTGTGGTCCTGCGCGGCCTTGGTGAGCTTGGCGTTCTCGGTCAGCGGCGAGCAACCGGCCTTCGCGCGCTCGGCGTTGACGAGGACCAGCACCCGCTCCGTGGGGCCGGGATCCGCGGCGGCGGTGGCGCTGGGACTGCTGCTGGGCTCCGCCGCCGCCGGAGAACTCGGCGCCGACGTGGATTCGTCGGACGGGTCGGCGACGGGCGTGACGGTCGGGCTGCCGGATATCGAAGCCGACGGGGACGCGCTCGACGCGGCGCCGGAGGGAGACGCGCTCGGGGTGCCGGACGCGGCGGCAGGCGTGGCGGCGCCCGAAGCGGAGGCCGACGCGGAGGCGGAGACCGAGGCCGACGGCGAGGGGGTCGGGCCGGTTCCCGGGCGCGCCTTGCCCCATCCCCACCAGGAGAACGAGACGACGCTCCAGCCTTCTGAGTCGCCGCTGCTCGCCTGGGCGGCGGAAGGAATGGCGACGGCGCCGACAGCCATCACGACGGCTGCGGCGCCGGCTATCTTCCGGCGCTTCGATTTCTGGCGACGCTTGCTTGTACGAGTCGTACGGGTCATGCGGGTCATAGGTGGCCTCATTCGAACTCGCCGAATTCGCCCGATGTTTCGACATCAAAGGCGGCGGGCCGACCATCGGCCCCCTGGCGAGCCCGGTCATTATGTGGACCCCTCGGCGCGCGGGGCAATGAACACCCGCGCCGCCGTCGGACGCTCGCTCCGGGGTTTCCCCGGGCCGCGAGGGGCTGCGGATCCAGCCGTTCCCGCGCCTTCCCGGAGGCCCGGAACTCGGCCGTGACCAGGCCGAAATCGAAACTCCCCCGACCCCCGCCGTCGGCCCGATCGGCGATGTGAATTACCTGCCGATGACGGCAAGCTCCCGATTGGGGCTCAAAAGCGAAGAGTCATTGCCTTCGACAGTCAGGCATTCATCGCTATTGCCGACCATTCCGGGCGTGACACACATCACTGCAATTCGAGGTGTGCGGAGTTGTGCCCCGGCTGTGAATGCGGACCGCCCAATTTTTTCGACCTCAGGACGGCAACCTTCTGACGCCGGGCGGCGACCAGAGAGAGAACCGCTCCGCCTATTGGACAGCCTGACGGGCTTGCGGTTCCGCCGGTTCCGCCGGCTGCGGTGCATCGGCCTTCGGTTCCGGCCGGGCGAGCGCGGTCGTCCGTACGTAGGCGTAGATCACCGAGCTCATCGCCAGGACGAGGAGGGGACCATAGATCCACGGGTGTCGGGCCAGTTCCAGCGACAGATAGCGGTAGGACAGCAGGAGCGCGGCGAAGACGGTCGCGCCGTAGGCGACGAGCCGGATGCCCGCGCGGTCCCAGCCGCGGTCGTACGCGCGCAGGGCCGCCTCGATCGTCAGCGTGAACACCACGCCGGCCAGGAGGTCCGCGCCGTAGTGGTAGCCGAAGCCCAGCGTCGCGGCGAGCGTGGCGACCAGCCAGAAGGCGCCCGCGTAGCGCAGCGCCTTCGGGCCCTTCCGGGTATGGATGAAGATCGCGACGGCCCATGCCGTGTGCAGGCTGGGCATGCAGTTCCGTGGGGTGATGTCGTCGAACGGCATGGGGTGCGGGGTGTTGACCTGCGGCAGCGTGTGCGGCCACACATCGGCCACCGCCCACTGCGCGGTGGAGTGCGCTTCCGCCCACAGGCTGACGGACGCCCAGTGCTCGGTGCCGTTGCCGTAGGCGAAGATCGGACCGACCACCGGGAAGATCATGTAGAAGGCCGGCCCGATGAGGCCTATCGCCAGAAACGTGCGCACCAGGTGATGGACCGGGAAGCGGCGCTCGACCGCCACGTTGCGCAGTTGGTAGAGCGCGACGAGGACCGCGGCGACCGGGAGCTGGCCGTAGACGAAGTCCAGGGCGTTGAAGCCGATCGGTCCGCTCGCCGTGACGATCCGGCCCACCAGCCACGACGGGTCGCCCAGCGCGTGATCGGCGG
Source organism: Streptomyces sp. NPDC001858 (assembly GCF_053594615.1). Lineage (NCBI taxonomy): Bacteria > Bacillati > Actinomycetota > Actinomycetes > Kitasatosporales > Streptomycetaceae > Streptomyces > Streptomyces sp. NPDC001858. Next base: position 42,442 of record NZ_JBSFEV010000038.1, on the reverse strand, counting down.
TCGCCACGTACTGGTCGAACACCGTCGGGCGGGTCTCCGAGGTGATGAGCAGCCAGGTGTCGCCGGTCTTGCGGCCGGTCATCAGCAGCAGGCCCAGCGCGGCGCCCTTGAGCAGCAGAACGCGTTCGCGGCCGGTGCGGCGCGTGACGGCGAGGACCGCACAGCCGAGCGTCACCCACAGCGCCCCGTTGCCGAAGGGGTGCCCCTCGGTCACCTGGATGCCGGCCGCCCAGCGGACCGCCAGGAAGACGAGGTCGATGCCGATCGCGGCGCCGATCGCGACGAACCGCTGCGGCCAGGTGAACACCACCAGCATCAACGCCATGCTGGCGTACAGCAGACCACCCGATTTAGGGGGGAAGATCACCTCGCGCACCTGGCAGGTGATCGGCCCCGACAGGCCGTAGTGACGTGCGACGAACTCCAGCGCGACGAGGAATCCGAGGACCGCGACGCCCGCCACGGCCCAGAGTCTCGCCCGTGGTCGACGCCACACGGCGGACGCCGTCCTCCAGGTTATTCGCGCGCTCCGCGAAGAGCCCTCAGGTGTTGTCTGTATCAATTTCGGCCGCTTTGTTAGGTTTGGGTCATGTCGGGGGCGGGTTCCGTCCGTCACCAAGACGGAAGGACGGCCGTCCGGGTTCCGGCCGCGTTCCGGAGCCGTTCTGAAGCCGTTCCGGCGTCGTTCCGGCGTCGTTCCTGGTTTCGTTCCCGCCCGTCGGTCCGCCCGCGAGCGAAGCACAGCGCATCTGCGCAGGTCAATAGCCGTGTGACGGGGAACGCGCCGCGATGCGGAACCCAGGACCCGTCCTAGTCGTTGAGGCGCAGGATGAGCCGCAGGGTGTCGGTCAGTACGGCGGTGGGGACGGTCGGGTCGGCGATCCGCTGGACGCCGAGTCCGATGCCGAGACCGAGCAGGGTCCGTGCGGCCTGGTCGGCGGGCATGGCCGGTGAGACGCCCAACTCCTGGGCCAGCGCGTCGAGGAGTTGGGCCAGCATCTCGTGGATCATGGCGGCGCGGGCCGCGATCTCCCGCCGGAGCTCGTCGTCATGACGGGCGCTGGTGAGGAACTCGACCTCCAGCGTCGTCCAGGCCTCGTCCCCGATGTGCTCCTCGCCCCAGGCGGCGAAGGTCGCCAGGCGGTCGTCGATCCTCGCGTCGCGCATGACGGAATCCGTGAGCAGCGTCAGCTGTTCGGCGCGGATGTCGTCGAGGACGGCCAGGCACAGGTGGTCCTTGCTGCGGAAGTTGGAGTACACGGCGCCCTTGGAGTAGCCGGCCGCCTCCGCGACGTCGCTGAGCGAGGTGGCGCCGTAGCCGTCGCGGAGGAACAACTGCCGTGCGGTGGCGACGAGCCGCTCGCGAGTGCGTTCCTGACTCTCGGCGCGGCTGAGGCGGGCCATGTCTCGCTCCCTCTCCCGAGCTCCTGAAGCTCTCGGATCCTAACTCCGGTTCGGGCTGTCCAGCGCATTCGGATACCGCTAGTATCCCGATCTCGTCGGTATCCCGAATGGGCGGAGACCTCAGTGACCGCAACGGGCAAGCGAACGGCCCCCTTAACGACCCCTTTCACGTCCCCTTCTACGGCCCCGTCCAGAGGGCTCCCCACGCCCCCTTCCCGAGGGCTGGTGCTGGGCTGCGGCGGAACGCTCGGCGCGGCCTGGACGATCGGCGCCCTGCACTCGCTCCAGCAGGCCCTGCGATGGGACCCGCGCGAGGCCGAGGTCTTGGTGGGCACCTCCGCCGGGGCCGAGGTGGCGGCCCTGCTCGGCGGCGGCATCGGCGTGGCGGACCTGCTGGCCGCGCAACTGGCCGCCGGGCAGGCCGCCGGGCACAACGAGCGGTCGGACGTCCGGCGCAACGCCCGGTCGGACGCCCGGCGCGACGACCGGTCCGACGACCGGTCCGACGTCCGGTCCGACGTCCGGCGCGACGTCCGGTCCGACGCCGGGCACGACGTCCGGTCCGACGCCCGGCACGACGAGCGGCGCGAGGCCGGGCACGACGCCCGGCACGACGTCCCGTCCGACGCCCGGCACGACGCCGGGCGCGGCGACCGGCGCGACGTCCCGTCCGCGTTGGTGCGGCACTTCGCCGCTGCACCGCGGGCGGTGCCGCCGAGGCCTGCGGCGTTCCCCGGGTCGCCGGGGCTGGCGCGCCGGGCCCTGCGCCGCAGCGTTCCCGTGCTGGCCGGGCTGTCCGGCATGCTGCCGCAAGGGCGGGGCGACAACGGCCGGATGGCCGCCCTCGCGGACTTCCTGACGCCCGCCGGACAGTGGGTCCGGCATCCCGCGACCTGGCTGGTGGCCACCGACTTCGACACGGGCCGGCGCACGGTCTTCGGGCACCCCGACAGCCGACCGGTCGCCCTGCGGGACGCGCTCCGCGCATCCTGGGCGGTACCGGGCTGGTTCCCCCCGGTGCGCATCGACGGCCGGCGCTACGCGGACGGCGGCATCCTCTCCACCGCCTCCGCCGACCTCCTGGCGACCGGCGGGCTCGACGAGGTCTACGTCGTCGCGCCGATGAGCTCGCGCACACCCGGACCGCGCACCGGACCGGGCCGGGCGGAAGCGCTGCTGCGCCGCGTCATGACCCGCACCCTCGACGCGGAGTGCGCGGCCTTGCGGGCGGCGGGCGTCCGGGTCGTCCGGATCGAGCCCACCGCCGCCGACCTGGAGGTGATGGGCGGCAACTTCATGGACCCCCGCCGCCGTCTGACGGTGCTGGAGACGTCCCTGCGCACCACCCGCGCCGTCGTCCGCGACGCCGTGCACACCGCCGACGCCCGGACAGGAGCCTGAGATGCCGCACCCGGAGAGCCCCGACAGCCCCGACAGCCCCGCCGTGGCCGTCGTCCGCGAGACCCATGACGTCGAGGCGCTGATCATCGGCAGCGGGCTGTCCGGCATCGGAGCGGCGATCAAGCTGCGCGAGGCCGGAGTGCGCGACCTCGTCCTCGTCGAGAAGGCGGACGACCTCGGCGGCACCTGGCGGGACAACACCTACCCGGGCTGCGCCTGCGACGTCCCCTCCGCGCTGTACTCCTACTCCTTCGCGCCCAACCCGGAGTGGACGCGTGCCTTCGCCGGCCAGCCGGAGATCCGCGCCTACCTCCACGACACGGCCGCCGCGTACGGCATCACCCCGCTGGTGCGCTTCGGCACCGAGGTCACCCGGGCGCAGTGGAACCCGCGCGAGGCGCGCTGGGACGTCGAGACCACGCGCGACCGCTACCGGGCCCGCTTCCTGATCTCGGCGGCCGGCCCCTGGCACGAGCCGCTGCTCCCCGAGATACCGGGTCTGGACGATTTCCCCGGCGAGGTCTTCCACTCCTCGCGCTGGCGCCACGACCACGAGCTCGCCGGCGCACGCGTCGCCGTGATCGGCAGCGGGGCCTCGGCCGTGCAGTTCGTCCCGGCGATCCAGCCGCGGGTCGGCCGGCTGCACCTGTTCCAGCGCACCGCGCAATGGGTGCTGCCCAAGCCCGACCACCCGGTGCCGCGTGCCGAGCGATGGGTGCTGCGCAGCGTCCCGGGGGCTCAGCGCGCCCTGCGGAACGCGGAGTACGCGGCGCTGGAGGCGCTCGGCGTCGGCTTCCGCCGCCCGGGTCTGCTGCGGGCCGTGCAGAAGGTGGGCACCCTCCATCTCAGGGCCACCGTCAAGGACCCGCGGCTGCGGCGGGCGCTGACCCCCGACTACACCCTGGGCTGCAAACGGCTGCTGCTCTCCAACACCTACTATCCGGCCCTGACCCGGCCCAATGTCAGCGTGCACGCCACCGCGGTGGAGGCCGTCCACGGCAGCCGCGTCATCGGGGCCGACGGCAGCGGCGCGGACGTCGACACCATCATCCTGGGCACCGGCTTCCACATCCTGGACATGCCCATCGGCCGGCGGGTGTTCGACGCCGACGGCGCCAGTCTCGACGACCACTGGCAGGGCAGCCCGGACGCCTACCTCGGCACCACGGTCAGCGGCTTCCCCAACGCGTTCGTCCTGCTCGGGCCGCACCTCGGCACCGGGCACTCCTCCGCGTACATGGTCCTGGAAGCGCAACTGGGCTACATGGCGGGCGCGGTCCGGCACTTCCGCTCGGCTGGCTGGGCCGCCATGGACGTACGGCCGGAAGTGCAGGCGGCCTTCAACGCCGAGGTCCAGCAGGCGCTGCCGTCCACCGTCTACAACGCGGGCGGCTGCGCCAGCTACTACCTGGACGACAACGGCCGCAACAGCTTCAGCTGGCCGTGGTCGACGGGCCGGATGCGCCGACGCCTGGCGCGGTTCGACCCCGAGGCCTATACGGCCAGTACAGCCACCACAGCCACGTCGGACACCGATGGGCAATACACACTTGCATAGAAGCAACAGCTTCACCTGCACCACCAGTTTCATAGCATCGGACCTCAGCGTGACGACCGCACTCGCGAACGCCTCGGCGGCCATGCGGCCCTGCAACGGCGGCGTCCACGTGACCGACCGGACCGCCGGCGGGCGAGTGTTCGCGGCGATCGAGAACAGCTCAGTGGAGATCGACCTGTCGGCGAGCAGGTCCACGAGGCCTGGGAGCACCTGACGTCCTCCCTGCCGAACCGGCTCTGGGCTTGCCGGGGGAAGTCGGCCGCGGTGCGGCAGCGCCCTGAAGGGGCGCGGGGAACTGCGCGACCAGCCACGACGGCGCCGCAGCAGAACGACGGCACATCGCGGCACTTCCAGCGGAGCACTTGCCCACCGTCGGAGTGCCGAACTCGCGGTGTGCACACAGGTGTTGGGCGACGCGCCGACTGCCGACCCCCGTGCCGGATCGAGGCACGTCCGTGCGATTCTCGTTTGTCGGCCGGTGTACGGAACCGGTGCGGGGGGAACGGGAAGTCAGGCAGGACATGCAGAACAGATCAGGGGCCGCGCACGGCGGCGGGCGGGCGAGTCGACGACGGTTCCTCGGGCTGGTCACGGCGGGGGCGGCGGCCGTCGGCACGGCCGCCATCGGCCGGGCCGCCGTCGCCTCGGAACCGGCCGTGGCGGCACAGACGTTCACCTCGCAGGCCGACATCGACCTCCGCAAGGGGGTGATCGCGGGCATCCTGGAGGCCGCCGACCCGGCGGCCGTCGCCGCCTGGATCACCGGCACCGGTGCCGCCCCCGACGGCATCAAGCCCGAGACGGACGCCCAGGTCGGCGCGCTGGCCGACGCCGCGGCGGCCGAACTGGGCGTCGACCGCGGCGCGGTGGTCGTCTCCTTCGTGCGCAACGCGGCGACGCAGCGCCTGATATGGGACCGCAAGTACGAGTTCCTGCGCACCGGTTCGGGCGGCGCGGGCAGCTTCGGCATCATCACCGCCGAGGTGCGCGCCGCGTACCCCGACCAGCTGGGCGCGGCCCTGCAGTGGAACCCGGACAACGACGCGCACCGCTCGGTGTGGGAGTCCCTGACCTCCGAGGTCCGCCAGGTCGAGATCCTGCGCACGTCCACCGCGCCCGGCGTCTCGCGCCACCATCTGGGCACCGACGCGGACTTCTTCAACACCAGGCCCCAGGACTGGACGGACGACGGTCCGGAGGCCGCCAAGTACCGCTGGCTGCGGGCGAACGCGGCCCGCCACGGCTTCCTCCAGACGTACACGGCCCAGTCGGCCGCGACCCCGCCGGCGATCACCGAGGAACGCTGGCACTGGTCGTACGCGCCGGTCTCGGGGGCGGCCCTGGACTACATCCGCGCCCACCAGGACGTCATCGGCGCCTCGCTCGCCGGACAGTGGAGCTACGACCCGGCGCGGTTCACGTACATCGAGGCCCACTGGCGCGACTACATGTTCCATGTGAACGAGACGGCGTACTTCGGCTGAGACCGTCAGGCCCGTCGGTCAGGCCCACGGGGTCTGGGGGGCCGTCCGCTCCTGGACGGCCCCTGCCGCCTCCGCCCGCGCACGACGGCTCGCGACGAGCCCGCCCGCCGCGCCCAGGGAGACCAGGCCCATGCAGGCGGCGCCGACGATGCCCTTGACGCCGTCCATGGTGAAGTACATGGCCGCGGCCGTGCCGGCGTTGAAGAGGAACAGGAACCACAGCGTGCCGGGCCGGCCCAGGAACGCCTTGATCTTCGGCTTCTTCGCGATCCGCGAGCCGGCGACGAGCGCGACGACGCCTCCGGCCGCGGCGACGACGTTCTTGGCGTCGCCGTCCACGACGGCGCCCGCGGCGGCGCTCGCGACGAGCCCGACGGCGAAGGCGCCCCACAGGAGGACGTTCGCGACGAACCGCTGGACGGCGGCGAAGAAGGAGTTCGCGGACTGGGCGTGCTTCATGGCAGGGACCTTCCGGGACGACTGCGGGGACGGGACTCGGGGTGTTTCGGATCTCTCCGATCCGCTGTCCACGATCCCGACCGGCGCGCTCCGCAACGAGGGAGCGGCCTCCCGAACCCGGGGTGTAGCCCGCTACACCCTCAGCCGCCGAGCGAGAAGGACGTGCCGGTCGTCGCCACCGTGTGGAACCACTCGGCGTCGGACCTCTTGAGGTCGATCCAGCTGTGGCCGTCGCCGCCGGCGTCGTCCTTGTGCACGTCGAAGGCGAAGCTGAAGCCGACGTAGACCCGCTGGTCCCGGGCGTCGCGCAGCTCGACCGCGTAGGTGATGTCCAGCACGTGGCGGGAACCGTCGGACAGGTCGGTGACGGTCAGCGCCTTGGTGTCGTACTTCCGGTACACGGTGAGCGGGCCCGTGAGCCCGGCGGGGTCGATGTACTCCGAGGACAGCCCCAGGGTCCGGTCCTCGACGGTCAGCGTGCGCCGGTCGAGGTCCAGCGTGCCGACGGGCACGGGCACGGGTGCGGACGGGGACGGGGGCGGGCCGGCGGGCTTGGCGGACGGGGTCTCGCGCTGCTTTCCGACTGCGGCCCCGGTCCCGGTCCCGGTCCGCTTGCCGTCCTCGTCGGCCGTGAAGTCCGCGGTCAGGGCGAAGGCCACCAGGGCGAGGGCCGTCGCGGTCGCGCCCAGCGCGGCCGTCAGACGGCGACGGGCTCGGCGGACGGCACGGGCTCGGACCTCGGCGCCGGAGAGGACCGGCGCAGTCTCGGCCTGTGCGGCGAACTCACGCAGTGCGATGGAGAGTTCGGCGGAACGTTCGGTGGAGGGTTCATCCGACAAGGCCGCCCTCCTTCCGCACCGGGTCGACCGCTTCGGCCGCCTCGTCCGCCGTCAGATGTCTCGCCAGCGCCGCCCGGCCCCGCGACAGGCGGGCCTTGACCGTCCCCACGGGCGCGCCGGTCTCGGAGGCTACCTGCTCCACGCTCAGGTCGCACAGATGGTGCAGGACGATCGCCAACCGCTGTGCCGTGGGCAGTTGGCGCAGCGCGGCGACGAGCGCCGTGTGCTCGGGGCCGGGCCCGGGGGTGGACTCGGGCGGCGGGGTCCGGCCCACCAGTTCCAGCCAGCGCCTGGCCCGGCGCCAGCGGCTGACCGCCAGCCGGGTGGCCACCGTGCGGATCCACGCCTCGGGCGCCTCGTCGGCGAGGAAGTGCTGCCGCCGGTCCCAGGCCCGGACGAACGCCTCCTGGACGACGTCCTGCGCCTCCACGTGATCCCCGGTGAACGCGGCGAGCTGCCCGGTCAGACGGGGGAACGCGGCCGTGTAGAAGGCGTCGAACTCGTCTTCGGTCATGCCCCCCGCCGGAGTCTTGGAAATCCGTGCAACCTGGCCGCCCCGCCGTGCGTACAGGTCCCGTAGGTCGGGCCCATCGAAACACAACACAACCCACGGGAAAGACGATGAACACGAGTCCCAGGTTCAAGGGGCCGTCCCCCGGGGCCGGGCTGGACGCCCGGTCCCGGGGGACGGTCACGCGGAATGCGGCCGGGGGGTCAGCCCCAGGTCGCTTCGAGCTTGGCGTAGTAGCCGCCGATGTAGCCCCCCGCGGTGGGGTGGAACACCGAGGCCGGGTCGGTCAGGTCGTTGATCCACGGGTCGGAGCCGCACGCCCCGTGGTCCTTGAACTCGGCGCGCATGTCCAGGAAGTGGACCGGCTCCTTGTCCGCGGCGGCCTGGGCGCCCTCGGCCAGGGCGTCGGCGAACGCGTTCATGTAGGTGCGCTTGTCGGCGCTGAGGTCGATGACGGGGCAGGCCCCGGTGGTGGAGATCGCCTGCGGGTAGCCGAGGACGGTGACGGTGGCGTTCGGCGCCTTGTCCTTGACCTCCTTGTACAGCGCGGCGAGTTCGTCGACCAGCTGGTTCTTGGCGTAGTAAGACATCCAGTCGGTGGCCGTCTTGCAGTACGCGTCGTCCTGGAAGAGGCAGGCCTGGACCACGCTGCTGAACTGGGCGTCGTTGCCGCCGACCGTGAGGGTGACGAAGTCGGTGCCCTCGCTCAGCGCGGACAGCTGGTTGGCCCGCACGTCCGCGATGGTCGCGCCGCTGCACGAGACGTCCTTGAGCGTGTACTCGTCGTGCACGCCCGCCCACAGCGCCGGATAACCGAGCGCGCTGCGCTTGCAGTCACCGCTGTCGCTGTCGTAGTGACCGGCGCCGACCCCGGAGGCGTACGAATCCCCCAGAGCCACATATTCCAGTTCTCCCGCCGCATGGGCGGGGGCACCGGAGAGCGCCGCAATTCCGGCGCATGCCATCGCAGTGCTGACGACGGCAGACTTCAATTTACGCATGAGTTCCTTCAGACGGATTACGTGTCACAGCATCCCGAAGGTAACCGCGCCTCGTTGCTCAGGAATTGTCGGTCTGTTGTCCGGTCTGTTGTCCGCAATCGACTTTTATTCAGAAAGACGTGCGGCCGTCGGTTGACTCCTTTACGGGCGCGCCACGTAAGTAACTGCAGTAACCGCGTTCCTTTCAACGCCCAGGAGGTGGCCGACCGTTGACCTCACGACACCCACACGCACCCGCGATGCGGTTCGGCGTGCTCGGCCCCGTCGAAGTCCTGAAGGGCGGCGCCTCCCTCGACCTGGGCCCGCGGCAGCGCCGGTTGCTGCTGGTGCGGCTGCTCATCGAGGACGGCCGGCCCGTCTCGCAGGACACGCTCTGCCGTGATCTGTGGCCGGCCGACCGGCCGACGGGCGCCGCGTCCTCCGTGCGCGCCCACATCAGCCGGCTGCGCGCGGTCCTCGACCCGGTCCGCCAGGGCCGGTCCACCACCTTGGTCAGCGGCCCGGCCGGCTACGCGCTCAAGGCGCCCCGCGAGGCACGCGACACGGCGCTCTTCGAGGAGTCCGTCGGCAAGGCCCGGGACGCGCTGAAGAAACGTCAACTCACCACCGCCCGCCAGGAGATCGACACGGCGCTCGGGCTGTGGCGCGGCGAGGCGCTGGCCGAGGCGGCCGAGCACGCCTTCGCGACGCGCGAGCGCACCCGGCTCGACGGCGCGCACCAGGACGCCAAGGAGCTCCTGGCCACGATCCTCGTCCAGCAGGGCGAGACGGAGCCGGCGATCGACGTCGCCGAGGACCTCGTCCTCAAGGCCCCGCTGCGGGAGACGTCCTGGGCGCTGCTGATGCGCGCGCTGTACGCGGCCGGCCGGCCGGTGGAGGCGCTGCGGCAGTACGAGCGGTTCCGCGGCATGCTGGCCACGGAGCTGGGCCTGGACCCCAGCCCCCAGCTCCGGGAGCTGCACACCGCGATCCTGCGGCACGACGTCGTCGTCCTCGGCGGCGCGCTCGCGTCCGCGTCCGCCCGGTCCCTCTCCGCGCTGCCCCCCGGGCCGGGCTTCGCCACCGCGTGCGGGCACCCGGACCTCGGCCCCCGGCCCGCCGCCACCCCCTTCGTGGGCCGGGGCGAGGAGAGCGCGCAGTTGGCGGCCCTGCTGTCGGCGGCGGCCGCGGGGCGGCCCGGGTGGGCGGTGGTGAGCGGGGTGCAGGGGTCGGGCAAGACCCGGCTGCTGGCGGAGCTGGCCGCGCGGGCCGCGGCGGCCGGGTTCACCGTCGCCCGCACCCGGGCGGGTCAGGCGCTCAGCGGGAACCGCGGGATCGTCCCGACCTGCCCCACCGTCCAACTCCTGGACGCGCTGCGGCAGGACGGCTCCGACTCCGCCCAGGACGACGACGCCCAGCGGGACCCGCTCGGCACGGTCGTCCATGAGCTCACGCAGCGGCCCACGCTGTGCGTCGTCGACGACCTCGACCAGGCGCCGCCGGGCTTCCACCGGCTGCTGAGGCGGCTCGCCGAGGTGTTGCGGGAGGGCCCGGTCCTGTTCGTGTGCGCGCTGCGCGACGGCGACAGCCCGACGTCCAGCATGCTGCTCGCGGAGCTGGCCCTGCTCGGCGCGACCTGGCTGACCCTGGAGCCGCTGACCGTCGCCGACGTGGCCGAACTCCTAGCCGCGGACGCGGCGCCGGAGGCAGCGGTGGCGGTGGCGGAGGAGGCGGTGGCGCTGCACCGGCGCACCGAGGGGCAGCCGTTCGCCCTGGCCGAGCTGCTCAAGCTGCCGCCCGGCCGGCGCACCGGGCCGCGGGCTCAGGTGCCGGCCGCGGTGCGCAACGTCCTGCACGCGAGACTCGTCGAGCTGCCGAGCGCGGCGCGCTCCATGCTCACCTACGCCGCGGCCGACGGCGAGTGGCTGGACGTCTGTCTGCTCGCCGCGGTGCAGGGCCTGGCGCGGGACGAGCTGCTGCCGTTGGTCGACGCCGCCGTGACGGCCCGGATCCTCGTCTGGGACGCGGACCCTGACGTCGGCAGGGACCTCGGCGGGGACGTCGGCCGGGACCTCGGCGGGGGCGGTCGCTACCGGTTGCCCGAGCTGGCCCGCGATGTGATGCTGAGCACACAGACTCCTTCCTCCCGACAGCTTCGGCACGCGGCACTCGCCCGCGAACTGGCGGGCCGTGAGGACGCCGATCCGGCGCGTGTGGCGCGGCATCTGCGCGCGGCGGGCCCCATGGCGCCGAGCGCGCCGACGGCGGCGGCGTCCGCCCGCGCCCCAGGCCGCTGACGGCCGGGTCGCCCCTTTTTCCACCTCCCTTTCTTTCTCTCTCTCGTTGTCTACTCGTTCGCTTTTCTCCACGTAAGGAGTCTGTGATGAGCACCAAGACCGGACCTCAGCGATACCCCGGCGCGAGTCGGGCCAACTGGTACCAGGACGACTTCGGCGGCGACCCGATGCAGGTCAATGTCGTCGTCCTGCACACCACCGAGGGCCCCACCCTGCCCGGTTACGGCGGCGGCGGCTCCGCGCCGAATCTGACGGCGGTCCCCGACCTCGCCGCCAAGAAGCTGAAGTGGTACCAGCACTTCGACGTGGAGACCTCCTCGCGGGCGCTGGAAAATCTGAGCGGCGGCGTCGAGACGAACACCCTGAACGTGTGCCAGGTGGAACTCGTCGGCACCTGCGACCCGAAGACGCACAAGAAGTGGACGACCGCGGGCAAGGCGCACATCTACTGGCCGGACGCCCCCGACTGGGCACTGCAGGGCGTCGCCGCCTTCCTGAGCTGGATGCACGAGGAACACGGCGTGCCGCTGGTCGGCGCGAAGAGCTGGCCCGCGTACCCGACGTCGTACAAGAACGGCGGCGGTCAGCGGATGACGGCCGCGCAGTGGAAGGCGTTCAAGGGGGTCTGCGGGCATATGCACGTGCCCGAGAACCTGCACGGCGACCCCGGCGCGATCGACTTCGCCCGGATCATCAAGTACGCCAAGTCCGACCTGGACCTGGACGACGACACCCCGCCGGCGACCACCCCGCCCGCCAAGCCGACGGTCCCCGCGTTCCCGGGGCGCAAGTACTTCGTGCCCGGGGCCACGAACGCGCATGTCCTCAAGCTCGGCAAGCAGTTGGTCAAGCGCGGCTTCGGCGACCACTACAGGGTCGGCCCGAGCAAGTCCTGGGGCGAGGCGGACCGGCTGAACGTGCGGGACTTCCAGAAGTCCCGCCCGGAGCTGCGCGGCGACGCCGACGGCAACCCCGGCCCGCTGACCTGGCGGCTGCTGTTCTCCTGAGCGTGCCGAGGGCCGCTGAGCCCGAATGAGCCGAGCCTCCGTCGGGGATCACCCGACGGAGGCTCGGTCACGTCAACCGTCAGCCGTCAGCCCGATCGGCTGCCGCGTGTTCCGGCGCCCCCGCCGCCGTTGAGCAACTGGGCGCGCAGGGCGTTGAGTTGGTGGGAGTGCTCGACCGCCGAGGTCTCGTCGAGGGCGGTGAGGGCGAGCACGAGGACGTCGGCGATGACCAGGCCGGTGAGGGGCTCGTTGGTGTTGCCCGCGGGGGTGTTGGGGGCGAGCAGGACCGCCTCCACGCGGTCGGCGAAGGCCTCGCTCAGCTGGTCGGTGACGAAGACGACCCGGGCGCCGACCGCGCGGGCCCGTTCCACCAGCACGGTGAGTTCGGCGAGCGGCCGCCCCGGCTGGAAGATGACGACCGCGTCGCCCTGGGCCACGGACACCAGCGGGTCGGCGAGCGCGAAGCCGGTGTCGCCGACGAACCGGGCCCGGTGGCCGATCCGGCCCAGGGCGCGGGCGAGGTGCCGGGCCGCGAGCTCGCAGGCGGCCACGCCGTAACAGAACACGTCACGGGCCTCGGCGAGCACGGTCACCGCCCGCCCCAGCGCCTCCGTGTCGACGAGCCGCCGGCACTGCTCCAGGCGTTCCAGCGTCTCGTCGAAGACATCGCCGCAGATCTTGTCGAGGTCCTTGCCGACGTGCGCGATGCGCTGCGCCAGCCGGACGTCCGGCGCCTGCGCCGCGGTGAAGTCGGCGGCGAGTTCGCGCTTGAGGGCGGGCAGCCCCGCGTATCCGAGGCGTTGCAGCGCGCGGACGACCGTGGCGTTGCTGGTGCCGCTGGCCGCGCCGAGTTCCTGGGTGCTGGCGAACATCACCTGCTCGACCGGGGCGCTGACCACGTACTGCGCGACGGTCCGCTCGGAGGCGGACAGTTCGTCCCACAGGTCGCGGACGGTGGCGCGCAGCCGGGTGAGGCCGCCGGGAGCGGCGCTGCCCGCACCGCCGGGCTGTGAAATATCCATTACGCCTCTTGACTCCCCCGGTTCCGACGTTACGCTCTGAACAACTTGTTCCAGGAACATGAATTTCCGGAACAGATGTTACAGCGCCTGTGCCCCGCCGACCATGTCCACGCGACCGCGTCCCCGCGTCCGCGTCCGCGCGACCACGTCCCGCCGAGGAGCCTCTCCATGAAACACAGCCTTCCGGTCGTCGAGATCTCCGGGACCCCGTCCCAGAGGGGCCGACAGTACGGAGAGGCCGTCGCCCCGCAGATAGAGGCCGCTGTCGGCTACTACACGGAGGCGTTCGGCGCGTCCTCCGGCCTGACCTGGACCCAGGTCACCGCGCGTGCCGCCCGCTGGCTGGAGCCCGTCCGCGACCACGCGCCGCACCTGCTGGAAGAAATGCAGGGTATCGCCGACGGCGCCGGAGTGGACCTGCTCGACGTCCTCGCGCTCAACGCCCGCGGCGAGGTCATCTACGACGACTCCTTCACCCGGATGCGCACCCAGGCGGAACCCGAGGAGCCCGCGGAAGGGTGCACCTCCTTCGCCGCCTTCGGGCCCGCCAGCGGCGACGGGCATGTGTGGGCCGGGCAGAACTGGGACTGGCGGGCCGGCGTCGCCGACACCGTCGTCATGCTGCGGATCGTCCAGCCGCCGAAGCCCACCTTGATCATGCAGGTGGAGGCCGGGCAGATCGGCCGGCAGGGCGCCAACTCCGCCGGGATCGCCTTCAACGCCAACGGCCTCGGCGGCCGGTTCGACGACGCCGTCGGACTGCCGCAGACCGTGATCCGGCGCAGCGTCCTCGACCAGTCGAGCATCACCGACGCGCTGGACGTGCTGTGCCGCACCCGCGCCCACATCGCCAGCAACGCCCTGCTGACCTGCCGCGAAGGCTTCGCCGTCGATCTGGAGACCACACCGGCCGGCCACGGCTGGATGTATCCGACCGACGGGCTGCTCGTGCACGGCAACCACTACCAGGCCGGCGTCCCCGCAGCCCTCGCCGCCGGCTACCGGCCGCTCTCCCCCGACTCGCTCGTGCGGGTCCCGCGCGCGGAGGACGGCCTGCGGCTGCTGCGGGGCGCCACCGGGCCGGACGAGTCCCGCAAGCTGATCAAGCAGGCGATGTCGGACCACCTCGGCTTCCCGGAGTCGCTGTGCACCCACTCCGACCCGCGAAAGCCGCAGATCAAGCACTGGACGACGCTGGTCTCCTCCTGTGTGGACCTGACCGCCGGGGACTACTGCGTCACCGCCGGGACCCCCTGCGACCACGAGTACCAGCACCTCCCGTGGAACCTCTACGACGGTCCGCACGGACCCGCCTGATCCGCTGATCCCCCGATCGCCCTGTCCCCTCTCCACCCCCCACATGCCGAAGCTCCCCCTCTTACCTCCCTCCGCCCCGTCCAGGAGCCCGCCATGAAGCTCACTTCCCGTCTCGCGCCGCTCGGCATCGTCGGCGCGATGGCCCTCACCGCCGCCTGTGGCGGCGCCGACACCGGCTCGGCCAAGAACACCGCCGGCGTCGACGTGTCGAAGCTGAAACTCACGCCCACCACCGCGGCGGCCGCCGGCGCCGTCGACTCGGTGAACTGGCTGCTCGAGGACGAGCCCGAGTCCCTGGACCTCGACACCCAGGGCGGCAGCGCGGGCCGCACCGTCCTCAGCAACGTGTGCGAGCGGCTGTACCAGCTCCAGCCCGACATGTCCGTGCAGCCCTCCCTCGTCGAGAAGGAGACCCGACCGGACGCGAAGACCCTGGTGCTGACCCTGCGCGCCGGCGTCACCTTCCACGACGGCTCCGCGATGACCGCCGACGACGTCCTCTACAGCCTGCGTCGGCACGCCGAGCCGGAGATGGAGCAGTCCGACGAGTTCGGCTCCGTCGCCGCCATGACCAAGACCGGCGACCGTGAGATCACCATCGCCTTCAAGCAGCCCGACGCCCTGTTCACCAAGGCCCTCGCGGGCGACGCCGGGCTCGTCTACAACAAGGAGCAGGTGGACAAGGCGGGCGACGACTTCGGCACCCCCGGCCAGGGCGACGCCTGCTCCGGCCCGTACGAGCTGACCGGCTGGAAGTCCGGCGACTCCATCACCCTGACCCGCGCCGACGACTACTGGGGCAAGAAGCCGCTCACCCAGCAGGTCGTCTTCCGCTGGGCCGAGGACAGCGCGATGGTCAACGCGCTCAGCACCGGGGCCGCCGACGGCGCCTACCTCGACACCGTCACCACCGCCGCCGCCCTGCGCGGCAAGTCCGGCCTCGCCCAGTACTACGGCCCCAGCACCGCCACGCTCGATCTGATCCCCACCGAACGCGGCGGACTGGCCGACCCCGACATCCGCCGGGCGCTGTCCCTCGCGCTCGACCGCGCCGGCATCGCCAAGTCCGGCTACGGCAGCCTCGTCGAACCGTGGGCCACCCCCGTCGGCTCGGGCGCCTGGGGCTACGAGAAGCCCGCCTTCGAGGCCGCGCAGAAGCAGCTCGCTCAGGCCCCGGCCAAGCCCGACCTCGCCGCGGCCAAGGAACTGGTGAAGAAGGCCAAGGCCAAGCCCGACACCCCCATCGTGATCGGCACCGACTCCACCCAGGGCCGCCTCGTGATCGCCAACGCGGTCCGCGCCGCGCTCACCCAGCTCGGGCTCAAGGCGCAGATCAAGACCGTGCCGAGCGCGACGTACGGCGAGTTCTACGGCGACAAGGAGGCCCGCGCCGACATCGACGTGCTGGTCGCCGACTGGTACATCTCCAAGAGCGACCCGATCGGGTTCTACGACAACGGACTGTCCGACAGCTCCAACAACTGGGTGGGCTTCAACAGCCCCGAGTACGACACCAAGGTCGGCGAGGCGCTGCGCACCATCGACGACGCCAAGCGCGCCGCGCTCGTCGTCGACATCCAGCGGCAGTTCAGCGAGGCCGCGGTGTGGATCCCCGTCGCACAGATGCCGACCGTGCTCATCATGAACGACGAACTCACCGGT
Organism: Streptomyces sp. NPDC001858; assembly: GCF_053594615.1. Classification (NCBI taxonomy): domain Bacteria; kingdom Bacillati; phylum Actinomycetota; class Actinomycetes; order Kitasatosporales; family Streptomycetaceae; genus Streptomyces; species Streptomyces sp. NPDC001858. Next base: position 26,501 of record NZ_JBSFEV010000038.1, on the reverse strand, counting down.
CCGCCCGCCTCGATGGCGTACCTCTACTCGCCGTGGGCCGCGCAGCTCGGCGCGAAGAAAGGCTGACCCGTGACGATCGTCGCCCTCGGACGGCAGACAGTACGGCAGGCCGGGCGGCGGCTCGCGGGGCTGGCGGCCACTCTGCTCGCCTCCTCCTTCGTGATCTTCGCCGCCGTGTACGCCGCGCCCGGCGACCCCGCCGTCTTCCTGGCGGGGGGCCGCGACAAGCTGACCCCGGAACGGCTGGCGAGCGTCCGGGAGCAGTACCACCTGGACGAACCGCTGGTCGTCCAGTACGGCCGCTGGCTCTGGGACTGCCTGCACTTCGACCTCGGCCGCTCCTTCCAGTACAGCGACGAGGTCTCCGACCTGCTGGCCGCCCGGTTCCCGACGACGCTCGCCCTCGTCGCGTACGCCACCGCCTTGTTCGTCGTCCTCGGCGTCGGCGCCGGCGTCCTCGCCGGGGTCCGGCGCGGGACCTGGGTCGACTCCGCGGTGGTCGGCGGCACCACCCTCGCCGCGTCCGTGCCGTCGTTCGTCGGAGGCATCGCGCTGGTCGCCCTGTTCGGCGTCGAGCTCGGCTGGTTCCCGGTGACCGGCAGCGGCGAGGGCTTCACCGGCACCCTGCACCACCTCACCCTGCCCGCCGTGGCCATGGCGCTCGGCTCGCTCGCCGTCATCAGCCGGGTCACCCGGCAGGCCATGGCGGACGCGGGCGCCGCCGAGCACGTCGCGGTGGCCCGCGCCGCGGGACTGCCCGAACGGGACATCATCCGCCGGCATGTGCTGCGCAACGCCCTCGGGCCGATCGTCACCATGTGCGGCCTGGTCACTGCGGGCATGCTCGCCGGGACCGTCGCCATCGAGACCGTCTTCGGGATCAGCGGCATCGGCTCGCTGCTCGTCGGCGCCATCAACAGCCACGACTTCCCCGTCGCCCAGGCGGTCCTGCTGCTGATGGTCACCTCGTACATCGTCGTCACCACCGTCGTGGACCTCGTGCACCCGCTGCTCGACCCGCGCCTGAAAGCCATGAGGAGCAGCGCATGACCGCCGTGCCCGTCGCTGTCGCGCCGGTACGCGAACGCGCCCGGCTCCCCTGGGGCGTGCTCGTCGCCGGGGCCCTCCTCGCCCTCGTGGTGCTCGCCGCCGTCCTGGCCCCGCTGCTCGCGCCGTACGCCCCGGACGCCGTCGATCTGTCGTCCTCCCTGGTCGGCACGAGCGGCGACCATCTGCTCGGCACCGACGCCTCCGGCCAGGACCTGCTCTCCCGGGTGCTGTACGGCGCCCGGACGAGCCTGGTCGCACCGCTCGTCCTGCTGCTGCTGGCCGCCGTCCTCGGCGTCACGCTCGGCACGCTCGCCGCCTGGCGCGGCGGCTGGGTGGACGCGCTGGTCTCCCGGATCACCGACGTCATGTACGCGTTCCCGGGGCTGCTGTTCGTCGTCCTGATCATCGCCGTGTTCGGCTCCGGCATGACGACGTCCGTGGTCGCCCTCGGCCTCGCGTTCGCGCCGACGATCGCCAAGTACACCCGCAGTGTGGCCCTGGCCGAGCGGTCCAAGTCCTATATCGACGCCTACCGCGTGCAGGGCATGGGCGGGTTCCGGATCTGCGTGGCCCACCTCGTGCCCAACCTCGGCCGGTCCATCGTCGGCTACCTGGTCGTGCTGTTCGGCGAGTCCCTGATGAGCCTCGCCACCCTCAGCTACCTCGGCTTCGGCGCCCAACCACCCAGCTCCGACTGGGGGTTGATGGTGCAGGAGGGCCAGGCCGCGATCGTCCAGGGGGCCCTGCTGCCCGCGCTCGTGCCGGGCACCGCCATCGCCGCCGTCGTGGTGGCCTTCAACGTGGTCGGCGTCTGGGCCGCGGACCGCCTCGGCGCCAGGAAGTAGAGACACCGTGACGCACGACAAGACGCACGACATGCTGCTCGACATCGAGAATCTGACCCTGACCCTGCCCGGCGCCGCCCGGCCGCTGCTCGCGGACGTGTCGCTCACGGTCGGCGCCGGGGAGGTCGTCGGCCTGGTCGGCGAGTCCGGCTCGGGGAAGTCCACGACCGCGAAGGCCGTGCTCAACATCGTCCCCGACGCCGCGCAGGCGACCGGGCGGGTCCGGGTGGACGGCGCGGACGTGCCCGCCATGACCGGCGCGCAACTGCGCGCACACCGGGCCCGCACGGTCGCCATGGTCCACCAGGACCCGCGCTCGGCGCTCAACCCCGTGCGCCGGATCGGCGACTTCCTCCTCGAACGCCTCGCCCTCACCAGCACCGGACGGACCGACAAGCGCGCCGCGCGGGCCAAGGCCGTCGAACTCCTCGACGCCGTGGGCCTGCCCGACCCGGCCCGCCATCTGCGCCAGCATCCCCACGAACTCTCCGGCGGCATGCTGCAGCGCGTCGTCATCGCCGGCGCCCTCGCCGCCGAGCCGAAGCTGCTCCTCGCCGACGAGGCCACCAGCGCCCTCGACGTCACCACGCAGGCCGACATCCTCGCCCTGCTGCGCACCCTGCGCGAAGAACGCGGCCTGGGCCTGCTGTTCATCACCCACGACCTGCACCTGGCGGCGGCGTACTGCGACCGCGTGTACGTGATGTACGCGGGCCGCGTGGTGGAGGAACAGCAGGGCAGCCTGCTCTTCTCCGGCGCCCGGCACCCCTACACCCGCGGTCTGCTGGCGTGCTCCCCGGAGCTGGGCGACACGTCCACCGCGCTGCGTCCGATCCCCGGGCGGCCGCCGTCCCTCGCGGACGCGTTCACCGGCTGCCCGTTCGCGGCGCGCTGCGAACACACCGAGCCCGACTGCGAGACCTGGCAGCCGGAGCACCTGTCCGTCGTCGGCGGCGGCTCGGCGGCCTGCCGACGCCCCTCCCTCCAGATCACCGGGAGCGCCCGATGACGACCCTCCCCGACGCGCCGCTGCTCGTCGTCGACTCCCTGCGCAAGACCTACCGGCTGCCCGGCGGGAACCGGCTGACCGCCGCCGACCAGGTGTCCTTCACCCTGTCCCCGGGCGGTTCGCTCGGCATCGTGGGCGAGTCCGGGTCGGGCAAGAGCACCGTGGCCCGCACCCTCGTCGGTCTGATCCGGCCCGACTCGGGCACCATCGCGGTGAACGGCGTGGACCGCACCCCCGGCCGCGGCCGGCACCACCGCCGCGACCGGCTGGCCCGCGCCCGGGAGATCCAGATGGTCTTCCAGGACCCCTACGTCTCGCTCGACCCGCGGCTGACGTCCCGCCAGTGCCTGCGGATCGCCTTGCGGCTGCACGGTCACTCCTCGACGGATGCGCACATCGAGGCGCTGCTCGACCAGGTGGGCCTCGGCAGCCGGGAGGCGGACGCGAAGCCCCACGAGCTGTCCGGCGGCCAACGCCAACGGCTCGCCATCGCACGGGCGCTGGCGGTCGAACCCCGGGTCCTGGTCCTCGACGAGGCGGTGGCCGCGCTCGACGTGTCGATCCAGGCGCAGATCCTCCAGCTCCTCGGCGAGATCAGGCGGGAGACCGGCGTCGCCCTCGTCTTCGTCAGCCACGACCTGTCCGTCGTGCAGCACATCACCGACGAGACCGTGGTGATGCGCCGGGGCACGGTGGTCGAACAGGGCCCGACCGCACGGGTGCTGAGCGCGCCCGAGCACGCGTACACCCGGCTGCTGCTCGACTCCGTGCCGCACGAGGGCTGGGACCCCGCGGAGGCCCGCGCCCGCGCCGGCGCCTGACCGATCCCAGTCCGGTCCCAGTCCGATCCCGCCCCCGATCCCCCTCCCGACCGCACGCCCCGACCGCCCGGGCACCCGACCGGAAGCACCGCTTCCGCACAGCGTATTCTTAGGCAAGCCTTTGCTAACCGCCAGGGAGGCGGATCAACCGGGAGAAGCAGGGAGAAGGGCGAATGTCAGGAGTCGCAGGCCGCCGCGCCGGTCGGCTGGTCGCCGCTCTTCTCCTGCTGGCGCTCGCCGTGACGCTCAGCCTCGCCGTCGGCAGCCGCGCGATGCCGCCCTCGGTCGTCTGGGACGCCCTGGTGCACGGCGGCGTCAGCGACGACGCCCAGGTCGTCCGGTCCCTGCGGGTCCCCCGGACGGTCATCGGCATCCTGGTCGGCGCCGCGCTCGCCGTCGCCGGCACGGTCCTCCAGGGCATCACCCGCAACCCGATCGCCGAGCCGGGCATCCTCGGCATCAGCCAGGGCGCCTCGCTGGGCGTCGTCTGCGCCATCGCCTTCCTCGACGTGCACACCCTGAACGGCTACGTCTGGTACGCCTTCGCGGGCGCGGGCATCGCCGCCGTCGCCATCTACGCCGTCGCGGGCGGCGGACGCGACGGGGCGTCACCGGTCAAGCTGGCGCTGGCGGGCGCCGCGATGAACGCGTTCCTCGCCTCGGTCATCTCGGCGATCCTCACCACCAACGCCCGCGCCCTGGACGAGTTCCGGTTCTGGGACGTCGGCTCGATCAGCGGCCGCGACGCCACGATCGTCGGCCAGGTCTGGCCCTTCCTCCTCGCCGGTCTGCTCCTCGTGCTCGCCATGGCCCGCGGCCTCGACGCCCTCGCGCTCGGCGACGACATCGCCCGCGGCCTCGGCCGCAACGTCGCCCTGCTGCGCGCGACCGGCGCCCTCGGCGCGACCCTGCTGACCGGCGCCGCGGTCGCCGCCGCCGGCCCCATCGCCTTCGTCGGCCTCGCCGTTCCGCACATGGCCCGCGCGCTCGTCGGCCCCGGACACCGGCTGCTGCTGCCCATGGCCGCGCTGCTCGGCCCGGTGCTGCTGCTCCTCGCCGACGTCCTCGGCCGGGCCGTCGTCCGCCCCTCGGAAGTGCCGGTGGCGGTCATGACCGCGCTGGCCGGGGTGCCGTTCCTGGTCGTGCTGGTGCGGCGGAAGAAGGCGGTGGCCACGGCATGACGTCCGACCTGACGACCCGCGTCGACAACGATGTCCCCGCCAGGGTGCTGCCCGCCGGGCACACCGTGCTGCGCCCCGGACGCGGCACCAGCTTCCTGATCCACCGCCGCAGCCTCACCGTGACCGGCGTCCTCGCCGTGCTGCTCGCGGCCGCGGTCGTGGCATCCCTGTGCATCGGCGAGTCGTTCGTCGCGCCGGACGAGGTGGTCCGGGTGCTGCTGGGCCTGCCCAGTCCCGACGAACTCGTCGTCGGCACGCTGCGGCTGCCCCGGCTGGTGACCGGGCTGCTGGTGGGCGTCGCCTTCGGACTGTCCGGCGCGCTGATCCAGACCATGGCCCGCAACCCGCTCGCCAGCCCCGACGTCATCGGCGTGACGCACGGCGCGGGCGCGGCGACGGTCGCCGCGATGACCTTCGGACTCACCTCGTACGCCGCCCTGCCCTATGTGTCCGTCGCGGGCGGGCTGCTGACCGCGCTGCTCGTCTATCTGCTCGCCTGGCGGGGCGGCCTGGCCGCGTCCCGGTTCGTGCTGGTCGGCATCGGCGTCTCGGTGGCGCTGGGCTCGCTGACCCGGCTGCTGGTGACCAAGGGCGACTATCTGGTGGCCCAGCAGGCGAAGACCTGGCTCACCGGATCGCTCAACGGCCGCGGCTACGACCAGGCCGCCCCGCTCGCGACCGTCCTGCTGCTGCTCGTGCCGTTCCTGCTGTGGGCGGCCCGCGCCCAGCGCAGCGCCGCGTTCGACGAGACGACGGCCACCGCGCTCGGCGTCAAGGTCGACCGGGTCCGGGTCGGTCTGAGCGTGCTCGGCGTGGTGCTCGCGTCCGTCGCGACCGGGGCCGCGGGGCCGGTCGACTTCGTGGCCCTGCTCGCCCCGCAGATCGCCCGCCGCCTCGCCCGCACCCCGCACGTCCCGCTGCTGTGCTCGGCGTTGACCGGCGCGCTGATCGTGGTCGTCGCCGACCTGCTGGCCCGCCGGCTGCTGTCACCGCTGGAGCTGCCGGTCGGCGTGTTCACCGCCCTGGTGGGCGCCCCCTACCTGATGTGGCTGATCGTCCGCACCCGCGGCCGCACCACATGAGGCCACGGCTTTCCATGTCCCGCCGTGGCATGTCGCACCCGCATCGCACCCGCAGCTCACCCGAACGACCTGAAGCGTTCCGTACGACGGGAGTCCTCCCCATGTCCCTGCCCGTGTCCCTCCGCCGCCGCGGCACCGCCGCCGCCGGCCTCGCCCTCGCCGCCGCGCTCACCCTGACCGCGTGCGGCGGCTCCTCCGACGACGGGGAGGACAAGGCCAAGGCCACGCCGGCCGCCGGCGCGGGCGACAAGAAGGCCGTCGCCCAGGGCGGGGACGGCTTCGCGGACGCGGCGAAGAAGACCGCCGCGATGGGGACCGACGCCAAGCCCGGCCAGTGGCCGCGCACCGTCACCCACGCCATGGGCAAGACGGTCATCGAGGCCCAGCCGGAGCGCGTGGTCGTCCTCGACGTCGGCGAGCTCGACAACGTCGTCTCCCTCGGCATCGAGCCGGTCGGCCTCGCGCCCACCGAGGGCTCCCCCGAGCTGCCGTCGTACCTGAAGAAGGACGCGGGCAGCCCGAAGAACATCGGCACGATCAACAACCTCAACCTGGAGGCGATCGCCGCGCTGAAGCCCGACCTGATCCTGGGCAGCCAGCTGCGCGCCGCCGACAAGTACGACGAGCTCTCGAAGATCGCGCCGACCGTGTTCTCCGTGCGCCCCGGCTTCACCTGGAAGGAGAACTACCTCCTGAACGCCGCCGCGCTCGACAAGACGGCGCAGGCGAAGGCGAAGCTCGCGCAGTACAGCACCGAGGCGGCGGCCGTCGGCGCGAAGATCGGCGCCGACAAGCCGACCGTGTCGATGGTCCGTTACATGCCGGACGGCGTCATCCGTCTGTACGCCAACTCCTCGTTCATCGGCACGATCCTCAAGGACATCGGCGTCCCGCGCCCGAAGAACCAGGACATCGAGGACCTCGCCGCCGAGATCAGCGCCGAGAACATCGACCAGGCCGACGCCGACTACATCTTCACCGGCGTCTACGGCGACCCCAAGGCCACCGGCAAGTCCGCCGCGCAGGCCAACCCGCTGTGGAAGAACCTCGGCGCGGTCAAGGCCGGGCACGCCTACGACGTCCCGGACGAGACCTGGTACCTCGGCCTCGGCGTGACGGCCGCCCACGAGGTGCTGGCCGACCTGGAGCAGCACCTCGCCAAGTAGTCCCGGACGGACTGACGAACGGACGAACTGACTACAGGTAGTCCTCCAGGCGGGCGACCGTGAAGCCCTGTTCCTGGATGTGACGGAGCATGTTCGCCGTCATCTCGGTCATCGTCGTGCCCTTGAGCTCGGCCGGTCCGCGGAAGTGGGCCAGGATGACGTCACCCGGGTGGAGTTTCCGGTCGCCGCGCTGGTACTGCATGTTCTTGATCTGCATGGACTCGCGCCACAGGACGATCGCCTCGGCGCCGCAGGACGCCGAGGCGGCCCGGGTGTTCTCGTCCCAGTTGCCGTAGGGCGGACGCAGCAGCCGGGGCGTGACGCCGTACTCGGCCTTCAGCCTGGTCTGCTGGCCGCAGATCTCCTGCTGCTGGGCCGCCACGCCCAGGGTGCGCAGATTCGGGTGGCTCAGCGTGTGGTTCTGGACGCCGGCGCCGAGCCCCTGCAGTTCCTTGAAGTAGCCGTAGTCGGAGCGTATGGCGGCGTCCGTCAGGAACATCGTGAAGGGGATCTTCAACTCCTTCATCATCGTCACGAACCGCGGGTCCTTCTCGGCCCCGTCGTCGAACGTGAGGAAGACGATCTTCTCCTCGGTCGGTATCTCGCTGATCACCGGAACCGTGCCGTCCGCCGCCGGAAGCTTCACCGGCTTGGTCACGGGCGGGGTGGGCGGCGCGGCCAGCGGTTCGAGGCCCCACTTGCGGTAGGCGGCTGCGGTGCCGGCCTGCGCGCCCGCCTTACCGCCGGGAATCCGGGCCCCCGGCGCGGAGGAGGTCGGCGCGGCGGACGGAGACTTCGCGGCGCCCGTCTTCCCGGAGTCGGCCTTCCCGGAGCCTGCTTCGGCGGAGCCTGCGGAGGACTTGTCCGCGCAGCCCGTCGCCAGGCTCGTCAAGAGAAGGAGACAGGCCAGGGCCGCCCTCCTGGACCGTGTGTTCAACTCGCGCCGCCCCTGTGCCGTCCCCGTGCCTGAGCCTGTTCACCCTCCTTGATGACGAACAGACGTCCGAGGTTGCACTCCCGCTCGCCGTCCCCGTGTTTGACCGCCCCGCGTTTGACATCCCCGCGTTTGACAACCCTGGGACCCTCCACCATGCTTGTATTAATTCATTAATGGAAGCATGCTTGAACCTGGAAGGTGATGTGGTCGAGTACCGGATCGACCGAGGCAGCGGCGTCCCCGCCTACGTGCAGATCGTCGAACAGACCGAACGGGCGCTCCGGATGGGCACGTTGAAGGTCGGGGACAAGCTGCCCACGGCCAGGGAAGTGGTGGCGGCGACCGCCATCAACCCCAACACCGTGCTCCGCGCCTACCGCGACATGGAACAGGCGGGCCTGGTCGAACTGCGTCGCGGGCTGGGGACGTTCGTGACCCGGTCGCTCGCCCGGCCCGGCGCGGAGGACGACTCCCCGCTGCGCGCCGACCTCGCCGCCTGGACGGCCCGCGCACGGACGGCCGGCCTGGAACGGGCCGACATCATCGCGCTGGTCACGGCGGCCCTGGACCACTACGACGCACAGCCGCACACCAGACGACGCGGGACATCGCACAGCGAAGCCGAACAGACAGCCGAAGACACAGCCGAACAGACAGAGGAGGACGCATGACCGGACCTGACGCCCCGGCTGCCGCACTGCGCGCCACGGGACTCGGATTCCGGTACCGGGCGCGCGGCGGCTGGGCCCTGCGGGACTGCGAGTTCACCGTGCCCGAAGGCCGGGTCACCGCCCTCGTCGGACGCAACGGCGCCGGCAAGAGCACCCTGCTGCACCTGGCCGGCGGCCTGCTGCGGGCCCGCACCGGGGAACTGCGGGTGTTCGGCGCCGAACCCGGCACGGCACGAACCCGCCCCCGGGTCGGCCTCCTCACCCAGGACAAGCCGCTCTACCCCCGCTTCACCGTGGCGGACACCCTGCTGATGGGCGAGAAGCTGAACTCCTCGTGGGACCGGGCGACCGCCGAGCGGACCGTCGACGAGGGCGGCATCGCACGCACCGCCCGGGTCGGCGAGCTGTCCCCCGGCCAGCGCACCCGCGTCGCCCTCGCCCTGGCCCTCGGCAAGCGCCCCGACCTGCTGCTGCTCGACGAGCCGATGGCCGACCTGGACCCCGTGGCACGCGGCGAGGTCATGGCGGCGCTGATGACCGACGCCGCCGAACACGGCACGAGCATCGTGCTCTCCTCGCACGTCCTGCCCGAGCTGGAGCAGACCTGCGACTGGGTGCTGCTGCTGCGCGACGGCCGGGTCGAGCTGAGCGAGGACGCCGAGGACCTGCGCGAGAGCCACGCCGTGCTGACCGGCCACGCCGACCAGGCCGACACCCTGGCCGAGGAGCACGAGATCGTGCACCGCCGGGTCAGCGGCCGACAGCTGACCGCCCTGGTCCGCCGGCGCGGTCCGGTGCGCGGCGACTGGCACGTCGAGCGGCCCAGCCTGGAGACCGTCCTGATCGGCCGCCTCCAGGCCGCCGCCGCCGACCGGCCGACGGAGGTGGCCGCGTGAAGGGCTCCCTCTGGCTCGCCTGGCGACAGCAGCGACTGCTGATCGGCGTCTGCGCGGCCCTCCTGCTCGCCACCGCGGCGATAGCCGCCTACTACCGCTCGGACCTGCTGGACGCACTGCACAGCGGAACGTTCGACGACTGCGACCCCGGTCCGCAGGACTGCCAGCCGGACGGCCTCAGCGCGGGCCTGGTGCTCAACGTCGAGCCGCTCCGGTACCTCGGCACGCTGAACCTCGTCCTGCCCGTCCTGATCGGCGTCTTCTGGGGCGCCCCGCTGCTGGGCCGCGACCGGGACCTGGGCACCCACCGCATGGTCCTCGCGCAGGGCGTGAGCCGCGGCCAGTGGTTCGCGTCCCGGTTCGCCCTCGCCGCGGTGGCCACGACGGCCGTCTCCGCCCTGCTCGCCTGGATCTTCGCCTGGTGGTGGCGACCCGCCGCCGACCGCAGCTACGGCGTGTTCTGGTACGAGAACGCGGCCCTGAGCGGCTCGGGCCCCCGGGTCGTCGCGGCCGCCCTGTTCGGCCTGGCGGCCGGCACCCTGATGGGTCTGCTGGCCCGCCGCGTCCTGGCCGCGATGAACCTGGCCCTGCTGGTGACCGGGGCGACGACCCTCCTGCTGGAGTGGACGCACTCGGCCCGGCTGTTGGTCGCGCCGCAGCGCTACCTCAGCACCGGCGGCCTCCCCAAGGTGCCCATGGGCGACAAGTGGTCGGCCGGCCAGTACGGCCTGCTCACCGCCTCCGGCGACCGTGCCGACCTGAAGAACTGCCCCTACAACGCAGGCGCCGAACTCCAGTCCTGCATGGACCGGCACGGCTACGTGGCCCGCTACTACGAGGCCAACCCGGCCGGCGACTACTGGGCCTTCCAGTGGATCGACACCGCCGTCCTCGGCGGACTCGCGGTCCTGCTCACGGTCGCCACCGTCCTGATCCTGCGCCGCCGCGTCTGACCCACGTCCGACGCCAGTCAGACCCTTCCTTTCCTTTCCTTTATTCCTTTCCTTCATCCCTTCATCCGGGGTACCCCCATGCCCGGGGTCCCGCTCTGCACGGAGGTCGATTCGTCATGCCTTCAGACGCCAACTCGCCACAGAAGCTGAACAACAACCGCGCCGCGCTCACCCACAAGATCGGGTACGCGCTGCGCAACCCCGGCCGGGTCTCCCCGTATCTGCGCCGGGCCGGGCGGGACGCGTGGCTGCGGCTGCGGCACCCCGACCACGTCGGCTACTACCGGGCCGTGATGGCCTCGGACACCCGCCGCAACCCCGAGGCCGCGGTCGGCAGCCAGACCCACGACCGCTGGCTGGCGCTCGGCCAGATGCAGTTCGAGTACCTCATGGAGCACGGGCTGCGCCCCGAGCACCGCATGCTCGACATCGGCTGCGGCAACCTGCGCGGCGGCTGGCGCTTCATCGACCACCTCGACGCCGGCAACTACTACGGCATCGACATCTCGCCCGACATCCTGATCGCCGCGAAGAAGACGCTCACCCAGCGCGGCCTCCAGGACAAGCTGCCGCACCTCACCATCAGCGGCGACCTCACCCTGGACTTCCTGCCCGACAACCACTTCGACGTCATCCACGCGCACAGCGTCTTCTCCCACTCGCCGCTGGACGTCATCGAAGAGTGCCTCGCGCACGTCGGCCGGGTGCTGACCGACACCGGGTTCTTCGACTTCACCTTCGACCGCACCGAGGGCGCCGAGCACCAGGTGCTGCGCGAGGACTTCTACTACCGCACCGAGACCCTGCTGGTCCTGGCGACCAAGCACGGCCTGTACGCGCGCTTCATGGACGACTGGGAGCAGCGCCCGCACGGCCAGTCGAAGATACGGGTGAGCCGCTCCCCGCTGCCCACCAACGGCTGAGCCGGCCGTCCCCCATGGCACCCACGACGGCACCCACCATGACGCCCCCCACGGGGTCCACCGGCACCCGGCCCCGGCCGCACGTCGTCACGCGGCCCCCCATGCCGCCGCGCGTCGCACGGCGGCGGGGGCCGGGGCCGGGTCTCGGCCGGGCGGTCACGGCGGCCGTGCCCGCGGGCCTCGTGCTCGTCCTGGGCCTGTGGGGGATCACCCGGCAGGACAGCATGTGGCGCGACGAGGCCGCCACCTGGCAGGTCACCCACCGCAGCCTGCCCGAGATCTGGCGCATGCTCGGCAACGTGGACGTCGTCCACGGCCTGTACTACACGGTCATGCACCTGCTGTTCGAGGTCTTCGGCGACAGCCTGCTGACGCTGCGGGCGCCCTCGGTCCTCGCGATGGCCGCGGCGGCGGCCCTCACCGCCGACCTCGGCGCCCGGCTCGCGGGCGGCTGGAGCGGGCTCGGGGCCGGTCTCGCCGTCGCCCTGCTGCCCATGAACCAGGCGTTCGCGCAGGAAGGCCGCCCGTACGCGATGGTCACCGCGACCGTCGCGTACGCGACCTGGCTGCTGGTGGCGGCGATGCGCCGCCCGCGCGCCCTGACCTGGGTCGGGTACGCGGTCGCCGTCCTGCTCGGGGCGCTGCTGAACTGGTTCTCACTGCTCGCGCTGCCCGCCCACGCCGTCACGGTCGCCGTCGCCCGGCCGCACCGCGCGGTCCGGGCGGGCTGGCTGCTCGCCGCGGTCGCCGCCGTGCTCGGCGCCCTCCCCCTGATCCTGGCCAGCCGAAGCCAGTCCCGGCAACTCTCCTGGATCCAGCCCGCCTCCCCCGGCACCCTCGCCATCGTCACGGCCACGGTGCTGACAGCCACCGCCTGCGCCCTCCTACGCGCCGCCCGCCGACCCGCCCCCACACACCCGGCCCCGGCCGGGAGACTGAGTCTGGCTGTGGTTGCCCTTCCGTTGTGTGTGCTGCCTACGGTGATGCTGCTTGTCGTCTCGCTCACCGTGCAGCCTGTCTATGTCGGGCGCTATGTGCTGTTCGCCCAGCTCGGTCTGGCCCTTCTGCTGGGGGTGGCGGCCACCGAGCTCATCGGACGCCTGTCCTACCGCCTGCGCCTGCGCCCGGCCGTCGCCCTCACGGCCGTGACCGCGCTCGCGTTCCTCGCCATGCTCCCCGTCGAACAGGACATCCGCGCCGCCGACAGCCGCGTCGACGACGTGCTGAGCGCGGCCGACGTGGTGGCGGCGGTCCGCGGGCCGGCCGACGCGGTCGTCTTCATCCCCTCCGCCCGGCGCGACACCGCCACGGTCACCCCGGACGCCTTCCACGGACTGCGCGACATCGCCCTCGTCGACACCCCGGCCGACGCCGGCACCCTGCACGGCGTCGAGGCGGACCCGGCGGCCATCGCCCGCGCGCTGCTGCGCGAGGACCGCGTCATCCTCGTCAGCGACGCGGCGCAGCGGCCCGCCGGCAACGCGCGCGACCGCGCGAAACAACGCGTCCTGCGCGAACACTTCATCGAGCGCTCCACGACGGTCACCCGCGGCCGCAGCGTCACCGTCTACGAACGGATCCGCTGAGCAGGTCGGGCGCGCCCTCAAGGGGCACAGCGAACTGCGCGACCAGCCACGACGGCGCCGCACTTCCAGCGGAGCGCTCGCCGGGGTTCCGTACCAGGTCAACGGTGTCGTCCGGGTGGTCGGACGGCCACAGACCGGCCCGCGGCGGTGATCGTTCGTCCGAGCCGGTGCCGAACAGTGATGCGGACGGCCGCAGCGAACGGCCCCAAGCGGGCGCATACTGGTGGCAATGACAAAGCCAGCTGCACCGAAGCGTTATTTGCCTTCCAGCCCGTTCAAGGCACCGGTCGCGCCGCCGCCCAAGCACTTCGAGGTCGGTGACCAGGTCACACACGACATGTACGGCCTCGGCCGGGTCATCGGTATCGAGGAGGGAATCGCGGCGCTCGTGGATTTCGGTTCGGCGCAACAGCGGATCCTGAGTCCTTACTCGAAGATGAGCAAGCTGTAGGACCGCTGTGCCCGGTCACGGCACGCCAGGCGCCCTCACGGCCCTGTAACGATAGGGAGACCTCTCATCGAATCGACCTCGCTGTTCTCCGCCCCGGAGGGGGCTATCCGCTCCGCCACGGCAGCGTCACCCCCTCCGACGACGAACCCCTTCCAGGCCCCGGACTTCGGAGAGATCGAGACGGAGTCCTTCCTTTCGGACTTGGACGAGGATCAGCTCAGGGCAAGCTAAGCGCTCCGCTGGAAGTGCCGCTATGCCCCTACAGGGCGCTGCCGACCCGCGGCCGACTTCCTCCGACCCGCTATAGCGCGACCAGCGACGTCCCCCGTCCGCCGCTTCCGTCCCCATCTCGATCATCCCCATCCCCGTACGAGCCCGTTCACCGCCGTACAGCCACCGCCCGGCGTACGGCGGTGAACGGTGTGTCGACCCTGTTCGGGCCGGGTCCTCAGGCTTCCTGCGCGGGCAGTCGGCCGGCGCTCACCGCGTCGAGGAGCGCCTGGTGGTCGCGCTCGTTCTGGTCGGCGTACAGCTCGGCGAACGTCACCAGCGCCCGGTCGAAGGAGTCGCCGCCGCCGAGATAGGCGGCGATGGCGATCCGGTCGCCGGAGCGGGCGTGCGCCCGGGCCAGCGTCGCACCGCACAGCTCGCCGAAGGTGCGCATGCCCCGCGGCACCATGTCCTCGGCCTCGGCGACGCCCTTCCAGTCGCGCAGCTGGCGCACATAGAAGTCGCGCCGTCGGCCGTCGATGCCCTCGACCCGTTCCCAGCCCAGGAAAATGTCGCTGGTCGCCTGCATCAGCCGCTGTCCGGCGACGACCCGCTCACCCTGCGTCCGGGCCTCGCTGGCGCCGATGTGCGGGGCCAGCACCGACTCGTCGGCCTCCTTGGCCTGGAGGAGCAGCGGATCCTGGTCGTCCCGGCCGAGCAGCAGCACGATCCAGCAGCGGGTGCCCACACTGCCGACCCCGACGACCTTGCGGGCCATGTCGGCGACCCGGTACTGCTCCAGCAGGAACCGCCGGTCCGACTGCACCGTCCGGCCGTAGCGCTCGAGCAGCCCGCGCAACGGCTGCTCCACATCCCGGTACCCGGTGCCCGGCAGCAGATCGCGGACCGGGACGATCAGCGGCGGATCGGGGACGATCTTCCGCTTGCCGTCCACGATCCGGGTGAGCTTCTCGAACGCCTGGAGCGTGTCGCGCGAACGCGCCTTGGTCACGGCGCGCGACCAGCGGTCACGGCCCCGCGCGGACAGGGCCGGCCCGAACCGCTGGCGCACCCACTCCACGTCGAACCGGGTGTACCAGACCGCCAGGTTGCCCTCGGCGGCGAAGGCGCGCATGTGCTCGCGGTAGGACCGCACGGTCGCCAGAACGATCGTCCTGCGCTCCTTGGTGCTGAAGCCGTTCAGCCGGCCCGCGATGACGAGGCTGGCCGCCAGCCGCTTGACGTCCCACTCCCAGGGGCCCGGCAGCGTCTCGTCGAAGTCGTTGATGTCGAACATCAGCCGCCGCTCGGGGGACGCCAGCAGCCGGAAGTTCAACATGTGGGCGTCGCCGCAGAGTTGGGTCCGAAACCCCGACCGCGGAGTGTCCGCGAGATCCGACGCCATGATGGCGGCGGCACCCCGGTAGAACCGGAACGGCGACTCGGACATCCGCCCGTAGCGGATCGGCACGAGGTCGGGCAGCCGGGTCGCCGACTGCTTCTCGATGATCTCCAGCGGGTCGGGCCGCTTCGGCCCGGGTGCGAACTCTGCGTGACTGGACCGAGGCACCGCGCTGCGCGCGGCCTTACCGAGAGCGGCCCGCTCCTGCGGGGTGCGGTGCCGTATCTCGTGCCCGTCCGGGTGACGGCTCTGGGTCATGACGGCGGCTCCGGGAAGCTCATAAAACACCTGATCAGCTGATCAAATGCACCCTTCAGCCTATCCTCGGGGCGGGTTTCGGGCGAGCGCAGACCTTCCGCTCCGCCCCGTAGGAGATCTCCCCGCAAGAAATCTCGCCGGTAAGAAATCTCCCCTGTAAGAAATCGCGGCTCCCGACCACTTCCAGGTGAGAGTCGAGACGAGGAGACGGTGCGTGACCGAAGTCCAACGCTTCCGTGACCTGTACGAGGAGTGCCAGCCCCGGGTGCTCGCCTATGCGTCGAGCCTGGTGGGCCGTCAGATCGGGGAGGACATCGCCAGCGAGACCTTCACGGTCGCCTGGCGGCGGATGCGGGACATACCGACGCCGCCGCTGCCGTGGCTGCTCGGCGTGGCCCGCAATCTGACCCATGAACTGCGCCGCCGCGACGGCAGACAGTACGCGGCGGCCGCCGAGGAGGCCCAGCGCATCATCACGTCTTCGGGCGGCCGGGTCGACGACGTGGCCGCCGATGTGACCGAGCGGGCGGCGGCGCTGCAGGCGCTGGCCGGGCTGTCGCCCGCCGACCGCGAGGTGCTGACGCTGGTCGCCTGGAACGGGCTCGCCCCGCGACAGGCCGCACGCGTCCTCGGCATTTCCACCGCCACCTTCCAGGTGCGGCTGCACCGGGCGAGACGGCGGCTGGAAAGAGCCGTCGACGAGGTCGCGCGGCCGGCCGGACGCTCCCGTGACTCCCGCCCCAAGGTGACTGCGACTGTGAATGTGAAGGAGCACTGACATGGCACGCAAGCGGCCCGATGTCATGAAGACGCTGGCCCAGGCGCGGCCCGCGGAGTTCGACCCGGCCCGGCTGGCCGGTTCCGAGCGCGCCCGGGACGACCTGATCGCCATCCTGGCGAGCACCCAGGACGAGCCCGAGACCCGAAAGGCGGTCCGCCCGGCCCGGCCCGTGCGCCCGTTCAGCTGGAGCTGGGCCCTGCCCGCCGCCGCGACGGCGGTGGTCGCGGCCGTGGTCGTCGGCACGCTGGCCGACAGCGGCGCGGGCACCGGCGTGGAGACCGGCGGCTCCCGGACGAGTGCCGGGGCATCGACGGACGGCGCCGGATCCGGGCAGACCCCGGCGAACGGCCGCCTCGCGCTGCTGAACGTCGCAGCCCAGCTGGACCGCACCGCGCAGGACGGCACGTACTGGCAGCTGACCACCCGCTCGGCCTGGATCGGTGTGATAGCCGAACCCGCGTCCGGCTTCTCCGTGCTCTCCACCGAGACGCAGGAGTGGTCCTACGGCGTGAAGTCGGGCGCGGAGAGCCGGTGGGTGTCGGGGATCGACGCCTCCACCCAGCCCCGCACCGCACGCGACAAGCAGCGCTGGCAGGCGGCCGGTTCGCCGAAGGAGCTGACCCTCGCCACCGGCGACGGCAAGAGCGGCAGGCTCGGGCTGCGCATCGAGTCGGCGTCCGAGGGCCGGCCGACGACGACCCGGATCAACGTCGGCGACAAGATCGCCGCGCTGGGCGCGGACAACGTCACCTATGCGGACCTGCAGAAACTCCCCGGCGACAGCGCCGAGTTGAAGGCCTACCTCGCCGACCTCTACGAGGCGGACGGCGACGGCGAGATCTCCGACCGCACCGAGTGGATGTGGCAGCAGGCGGCCGGGCTGATCAGGCTGCCGGTCAAGGCCGAGGTCAGGGCCGCCGCGTACCGTGTCATCGCTGACCTGCCCGGCATCCGCTCGCTCGGCGAGGTGACCGACCCGCTGGGCCGCAAGGGCGTCGGCTTCGCCCTGCCGGCCTACGACTCGCCCGAGTACGGGGCCGTCCGGTCCGAGCTGATCGTCGACCCGGACACCGGCGCCCTGCTCAGCGAGCAGCAGACGGTGACCGAGCCGAACGCCGTGGCCGCCGAGGCGGGCGTCACCGCGGGAACGCTGGTGAACTACACCGCCACGGAAAAGGCGGAGTGGAGCGACCGGCAGCTGTAGCCGGCGCGCGGCCAGGTCGCATCGCCGACATCAGCGATGCGACCGCCGCCGCCGCCGTCGTCGTCAGCCGGACTGGGACGGTGTCTGCTTGATGCCGTCGACGATGGCCCGGGTGATGACGGCGCTGGTGGAGGTGACCGTGCCGGGCTTGATCAGGACTCCTTCCTCCGTATAGCCCTTGACCTGGACCGAGCGGTCGCCGAGGAAGACATGGGTCTTCTCGTCGAAGATCCACTCCTCGCGCTGCCCGCTCGTCTCGTCCAGCCGGGCCACCGCCACGCCGTGCCGGCCGATCGCGTCCACCGCGTCGTTCACGATCACCACACCGGGGATCTTCGCGGCGGTCTTGAACAGCGCCGCGTACAGCTCCGCCGGCGGGTAGCTCTCGTTCAGCAGGTCGCCGATGGTGCTGAACGCCTGCTGGTCGGGGGTGTTGCCCTGCCCCTTCGTCTCCTTGTAGATCTTGGCGAGGAGCGCGTCGGGGTCGGTGGGCAGCTTGGTCAGGTAGTCGTAGGACGGCGCGCCCAGGTGCGCGGTGGGGGTGTTGCCCTGCTCGTCGGGGAGGCTCAGGGTCTCGCCCTCGGGGCTGTCGTTGACGGCGGGGTCGATCAGCCAGCCCTTGGTGCCGTCCGCGGAGTCCCACACCTGACGGCGGTGCAGCTCGTGGCCGGCCAGGAAGGACTTGTCGTCGACCGTCTTCACGAAGGTGTCGGCCGTCTTCGACTCGATGTAGATGAACTGGCCGGGCCCGACGGTCGGGTGGGGCGCCTCGGCCGCAGCGAGCGAGATCTGGTCGAGCAGCTGCGGCACGCCCTCGGTGACGGGGGTGCCGAGGGTCGTGGTCAGGGCGGGTCCGGTGGCGACACCGCCGTCCCTGACCCCGGAGCCGCCGTCGGTCACCACTCCGGCGACGACCGCCGCGGCGACGGCGGCGGCCATCGCGGGCAGCGCGATCGCCAGCCGCGGCATCCGAAACCGCCGGACCTTGCCGGGGGCCTGGGCCTGGGCCGAGGCCGAAGCCTCGGACTCTTCTGCCTGCCGCATGTCGTGGATCTGGGCCATCAGACGCTCCTTGTGGAACTGGTGACGGCCCGTCGGCAGATCACGCGCCGTCGAGGCGAAGAGCTCTGCGCCGTCGTCCGTGTTCGCGTTCATCGGTTTCCTCCCTGCACGGGCCGGACCACGTTGGTGTGATCGCCTCTTGTCTGTCGGGCGGGACGCCCGCCTTCCCACATTCCGCCAACTTTTCCGAACTGCCTGCCGTCTTCTCGCGTGGGCGGCGGGTCGGCGGCGAGCGCGCGCAGCTTCTTGCGGGCCCGGGACAGCCGGGAGGCGACGGTGCCGACCGGGATCCCCAGCGCTTCGGCCGCGGCCTCGTAGTCGAGCCCCTCCCCCAGACAGAGCGCGACGACCTCGCGCTCCGGTCTGCGCAGGGTGGCGAGGGCGGTGAGCGCCTTCGCCAGCCGCTGCCGGTCGTCGATCCGGTCGGCGACCTCGTCGGCGTGGTCGGGCACGGCCGACTCGGCGGCCGCGGCGGCGCCGGCCGCGGCCCGGTAACGCCGGTTGCTCCGGAACTGGTTGCGCGCGGTGTTGGTGGCGATGCCCAGCAGCCAGGGCCGCAGGGAACCACCCTCCCGCTCGACCCGGTCGCGCAGCCGCCACGCCTCCAGGAAGGTCGCGGCCATCACGTCCTCGGCCGTCGACCAGTCCGCCGTCAGCCGGAAGGCATGGTTGTAGACCGCGCGGGAGTAGCTGTCGAACAGCTCCGCGAACGCGCCCGACTCCCCGGCCCGTACCCGGGTACGCATATGTGTGCTCACCTCCATGAGCTGTCCGCCACCCCACCCCAACTTCCCGTGACCTGCGTCACACGACACTGACGCTTGGGCGCGGGTGCCGCCAAGGGCAGAGAGAAGGCCACCGGGTCGATCCAGGGGCAGAAGAAGCCGCCGCGTCGCGGTCAAAGTGCCGGCGAATGAGCAAGCGTCCGGCCGAGGAAGGCATTCTTCCTATACTTGCAGCATGGACCACGAGCTGGAGCGAGCCGCCCTCGTCGCACTTCTGCGGCGCGGTGATCGCCCCTGGCCCGAGCTCACCGACCAGATCGAAACCGTCGGAAGTGCCCGCGACGTCCTTGAGAACGCCCTCGACGCCTCGGGCCAGAGCGCCCTCTTCGACACCGGTCCGGCCGTGGACCTGGACGCCATCGCCGCTGAGATCACCGCCTGGGAACACGAGGGTATGCGGCTGGTGACGATCCTCGACGAGGACTACCCGCTCTATCTGCGGCTGGTCCACCAACGTCCGCCGTTCCTGTTCCTGCGCGGAACGTCCGTCGACGCCGATCTGCGGGTCGCCGTCGTCGGCACGCGAAAGCCCACGCCCGAAGGCATCGCCCACGCGCAGGCCATCGCCGGCGGACTCGCCGAGCGTGGCGTCACCGTGGTCAGCGGCCTCGCCGCGGGTATCGACACCGCCGCACACGGCACGGCTCTCGCCGTCGGCGGACGCACGGTCGCCGTCATCGGCACCGGCCTACGGCAGACCTACCCGGCGCAGAACGCCGCCCTGCAGCGGGAAATCATCGAGCGTGGTCTGGTGATCTCCCAGTTCTGGCCGGATGCACCGCCTTCGAAGACGTCATTTCCTATGCGCAATGCCGTAATGAGCGGCTACAGCCTGGCCACCGTCGTCGTGGAGGCCGCCTACCGAAGCGGCGCTCGTATGCAGGCCCGCCTGGCTCTGGAACACGGCCGCCGGGTGTTCCTCATGCGCTCTCTCATGACCCATGAATGGGCCCGGGAGTACGCGAGCCGCCCCAACACCACCGTCATCGACGGCCCGGACGATGTCTTCGGCCATCTCGACTCTCTCGTCCCGTCCACGGGCGAGCTCACCTGGGCCTGAGCGGCGGAGCGCGTGGCAACTGTCGGTGAACTGTCCGCCCGCTACGCCAACTTCCTCGTCCACCCGCTGCTACCGGGGCCCGGCGTCTGCCAGGTCTGCCGCGGTACGGCGAAACCCGGCTACCCCACCTGCTGGCAATGCCAGGAAGCCAGAAAGATCTTAGGCTCCAAGGTCGCCGACGCCGTGGTTCCGGTGAGCCTTGCGCTCAAGAACGAGCAGTACGCCAACGAACTGTGGCGCTACAAGAACACCGCAGGAGCGCAACAGCGGTATTTCCGCACGGGCCTGGCTGCCGTCCTGTGGCGTTTCCTCGAGCAGCACGAAGCCTGCATCGCAGCCCACTGCGCCGTACCGGGCTTCGACATCGTCACCACAGTGCCCAGCACCAGCGGCCGTGAGGACCACCCGTTGCGCACCATGGTGGCCGACGTGGTCGGCGCCACCCGCAACCGGTACCGCGACCTGCTCGCACCGTCACCCGACGCCGCCGCCCTCGGACGTACCGCCTCTTCTTGGCGATACTCCTCCTCGGCTCTCTGGGGCGGGAACGTCCTGCTGGTCGACGACACCTGGGTCACGGGCCACCACGCCCAGTCCGCGGCGGCAGCCCTGAAGACGGCGGGCGTGGCCAGTGTGGCCGTCATCGTCCTCGGTCGGCACCTCAACCTCACCTACGGTGACACCGCCACCCTCGTCGAACAGGCCCGCCTGCGCAGTTTCTCCTGGAACGTCTGCGGACTACGGCCCTGGCGCCATGGCTGAGTCGAGAACCGTTCGCCCTACGGATTGAGGACGACCTTCCCGACGACCGTGCCGGACTCGGCGAGCCGTACCGCTTCGGCGACGTCGGCGAGCGGCAGTCGGCCGGCGATTCGGGGGGTGACGTCGCCGCGTTGCAGGGCGGCGAAGACCTGTGTGAGGTCGGCGCGCAGCCGGGCCCGGAACCGGTTCTTGGCCAGGGCGCGGCCCGCCCAGACGTTGTAGAAGTAGGCGCGTCGGCGGTTGGGCAGGGCGTTCCACAGCCACAGCCGGCCGAGCAGCTTGAGCACGGGCCACTGCTTGGACCCTTCGTCGTCCCGGGTCGAGGCGGTGCCGTAGGACACCAGCGTGCCGCCGGGCGCGAGGAGCCGCCAGGAGTCCACGATGCCGCGCCCGCCGACATGGTCGAAGACGGCGTCCACACCGGCGGCCGGGGCGAGTTCACGGATCCGCGCGACGAGGTCCGGGGCGCGGTAGTCGACCGGGACGACCCCCTGCTCGCGCAGGGCGTCGTGATGGCGGGCCGAGGCGGTGCCGATCACCGTCGCACCGGCCGCCCGTGCCAGCTGGACGAGCACCGTGCCGACGCCGCCGTTGGCGCCGTGGACCACGATCGTGCCGCCCGCGCGGAAACGGGCCTTGCGGTGCAGCATCTGCCAGGCGGTGATGCCGTTGAGGATCAGGGTCTCCGCCTCCGCCGCGTCGATCCCGTCGGGCACCGGCACCGCGTCGGCGGCGTCGACGAGCACATGGCTGGCCCAGCCGCCGACCTTGACCAGCGCGGCCACCCGGGTGCCGGCCAGGCCGGGGTCGACGCCCTCGCCGGTCGTCAGCACGGTGCCGACCAGGTCGTAGCCGGGGACGAAGGGGAAGGGCGGCTGGTCGTAGTAGCGGCCGCGACGCATCTGCTGCTCGGCGAAGGAGACTCCGGTCGCCTCCATCCGGACCAGCACCTGCCCGGGCCCCGGGACGGGCACGACCCCGTGCCGGATCCGCAGCCCCTCGGGCTCGACCTTCCCCGGCAGGACGACCTCGACGAGTTCGACGAGTTCGGCGGTTCCTTCGGCGTTCATGACGACCTCCAGCGAGCGTTAGGTGCACTTGGGTTCGTTAGAAGTTGTAACGCACTCACAGAAGGGGTGTCAATAACAATCGTGATAGCCTCTAACTAAATCTTGGAGCTATAGGCGGGCATGCGGAGAGGTGGCGGCAGGCCATGGCGGAGACGGGCACCACGGCGGAGACGGGCACGACGACCCCGCGGGAGCGCTACCGCGCGCAGGTACGGGCGGAGGTCAAGCAACGAGCGTGGGAGCAGATCGCCACGGCGGGGGCCTCGGCGCTCTCCCTCAACGCGATCGCCAAACAGATGGGCATGAGCGGACCCGCCCTGTACCGGTACTTCGCCGGCCGCGACGAGCTGATCACCGAGCTGGTCCGGGACGCCTACCGAAGCCTCGCCGACACCTTCCACGCAGCCTCGGCCACGGGCGGCGGCCTGCCCGCACTGGCCCACGCGCTACGCGCCTGGGCCCTCGCCGACCCCCACCGCTACTTCCTCGTGTACGGCACGCCCGTCCCCGGCTACCACGCGCCCGACGACGTCACCACGATCGCGTCCGAGATCATGACGTCCCTGCTCGACGCCTGCGCCGACCTGCCCACGGACACCCCCGCCACCCCCCTCACCGCCCACCTGGAGGGCCTCGGCGACCAGTGGACGCCCGGCCACCCCGCCCCACCCGCCGCCCTCCACCGAGCCCTGACCTGCTGGACCCGCCTCCACGGCGTCCTCTCCCTCGAACTGGCAGGCCACTTCACCACCATGGGCTTCGACCCAGCCCTCCTCTACACAGCCGAACTGACCACCCTGACGACCCCTGTCCCTGACCCCGACCCTGCCCCTGTCCCTGGACTCGGCCGCTCTACAGCTGACGGGGATCGGCGTTGAGCAGAACGGGATCCTCGGAGCGCAGCCGGAACTTCGCCTGCACGCCGAGGCTTCCACGAGCGGCGATGTAGAACTCGTCCCGCTTCTCCTGGAATTCACGGAACGCGTTCATCCAGTCGTCCGGGGTGCCCGGACGCATGTCGCGGACGAACTGTTCCAGAACCCAGGCATGGCGCTGAAGCGCCCTGGCCGCGGAGATGGTCTCCGCGTCTCCCATGAGGAGAAGGGCCTCGAAGGCGTAGCCGCGCTCCAGTTCGGCTTCGGCCAACAACTCCAGGCCGGCCTCCTCGGCGAGTGGCTGAGGAAGCCGGAAGAGGCCTTTCCCCGCAGCCAGCCGACCCGCCACCGACGAGAACCGCTTCACCGCGTCGGCATAACGCAGGTAGCACTCCAAGCGGTGCTCGTCCCATCGCGTGGAGAGCTGCCGCCGCCACCGGGCCCGTTCCATCAACGCCCCGCCGACGTACGAGGCCGCCGCGCCCACCAGCACACCGATCAACGTGAACAACTGCCCCGACATCCCCGCCCCCGCCGCTCACAAGACCATCGCCAGGGACCCTACTTGCGCCACCCCACACACGTGAGTCCATCGCGGCAACCGCCGTACACACGCCCGAGTTCCGTTGTCTGGTTCGGGCGGTGATCGATTTCTTCGTTGCGGGACCGCCTCGGCCGTTAGCCTTCCCCCATGTTCTTACCCCGGAGTCAGGAAGACGGTCTTTCGGGCCTGCCCCGTGACCCGCGAGCGGATGCGTATCCGATGCCGGTCGTTCCGTTCGGGTGGTACGCCGTGCTGCGGAGTGCCGAGCTGCGGCGCGGCAAGGTCGTCAGCCTGCACTACTTCGGGCGCGCGCTCATCGCCTTCCGCGGGGCCGACGGGCAGGCGGCCGTGCGGGACGCGCACTGCCCGCACTACGGCGCGCACCTCGGCGCCGGCGGGAAGGTCGTGGACGGGACGGTGGAGTGCCCGTTCCACGGGTGGCGGTTCGGGGTCGACGGGAGGTGCGTGGCGGCTCCCTTCGCGGTCCGCACCCCCAAGGCGGCCCTCGGCGGCTTCCCGGTCCGCGAGCACAGCGACCTCGTCTTCGTGTACGTGGGTCCCGACGAACCCTCCTGGGAAGTCCCCGCCATCCCGGAGGCCACGTCCCGGGACTTCGCCACCCCGGTCGACGACACCTGCCGGGCCCGGATCCACATCCAGGAGATGCGCGAGAACATCGTCGACGAGTCCCACTTCCACTTCATCCACGGCCAGAGCGAACCCCCCGTCCAGGACTGGCGGGTGGACGGTCCCTTCGCCGAGGTGCGCGGGCGGATCCGGCGGCGCGTCCTCGGCCGGGACATCGACAACACCTTCGACGCGTTCATGTACGGCCCGGGAGTCATGGTGGTCCGCACCCATGGCCCGGTGCTCTCCGTGACCGCCGTCGCCCTCTCCACCCCGGTCGACGACCGCACCAGCGAACTGCGGATGCTCTACTACCTGCGCAAACCGTCCCGGGCCCGCTTCCTGACCCCCACGCTCAAACTCGTCTTCCGCGCGGAGGCGCTGGGCGAGGTGCGCGAAGAGGTCCGGATCTGGGACCACAAGATCCATCGGGCCCGGCCGGTCCTGCTCCCGCACGAGAAGGGGATCAGGGCACTGCGCCGCTGGTACGCACAGTTCTATCCCCCAGCGTTCACGCCGGGTTGATTCATATTCACGCGGGTGGACGTGGCGGCCTCGCCGCAACGCCCACCCACACCCCTCAGGGGATCCACGACGGATCCCCGACAGATCCGCGACGGATCCGCGCAGGAGCATCACACAGGCTGCACACAGTCGTTCGAAGGACTCGTTAGCGTGCCGCAGATGGACTACTGCTCCTCGTGTCGTCGGCATCTCAACGGGGCCCTGGTGTGTCCCGGGTGCGGCGCCTACGCCCCGGACATCGCCCCGGTCACGCTCCGGCCCGCGCAGACGACGACGTACGCCACCGTGGACAACACCGTGGACGCCGTCGCGCACGCCGAGTCGCGCGAGCGGCCGGCACGGCCCGTGCGGCCCGTGCTGCCCGTGCTGCCCGAGCCCGAGGTGCCGCCCGTGGCGTCCGCGCCGCCGGGGCGGGCCGCGCGGCGGCGGCAGTTGGCGCGCTGGAAGAAGAACCAGCGCCGGGCCGTGGTCGCGACGGCCGTCGCCCTCGTCGGCGGCGGACTGACCGTCAGCGCGCTGGACCGGCAGGGCGGCGACCGCGCCCAGGCCGCCACCGCACCGGAGAACCCCACCACGTACGGGGGCGAGGTACCGACCTCGGAGCACACCCGCCCGACGGTCGACCGGTCCGACGCGCACCGGCCCTCGACCGCCCCCACCGCGCCGACCCGGCCGCCGTCCACGGCGACCGAACTCGGGGGCGAGCGCTACACCCCGTCGAACGCCGGACCGGACGGCGCCGCCGCGCCCGCCGCGCCCCGGACGGCCGCCTCGCCCAGCGCCGCGCAGCAGGGGACCGGCGCCTCCTCGTACGGGGGAGCCGTCACCACGCCCACCGGCACGTCCGGCACGTCGTCCGGGCAGCAGGCGGCCACGCCCGCCGCGGGCGACAGCGCCGCCGACTCGTCGGGTTCGACGTCCACGTCGCCGTCGACGTCGGCTCCGACATCCGGAAGCAGCTCCGCGCCCGCGGCGACCTCACCGTCGGACATCTGTCTGCTGGGCCTGATCTGCCTCGGCTGAGCGGAGTTCCAGGAACTCAAACGGAACGGGAACGGGAACCGGAACCGAAAACGGAGTCGGAACGGGCGGGAACCGGAACGGCGGGAACCAATCCAGGCGATCGTTAGTTCAAGTTCTGATCCGTATCGACCGTCTGGAGTTCTCATGGCCCTGTGGGATCGCATCAAGGAGTCCGCGTCGACGATGCAGACCCAACTCGAGGCGAAGAAGAACGACCTCAAGAGCGGTGCCTTCCGCGACGCGAGCATGGCCATGTGCGCCCTGGTCGCCGCCGCGGACGGCAGCATCGACCCGGCCGAACGGCAGCGGGTGGCGCAGTTGATCGCCACCAACGAGGTGCTCAAGAACTTCGACGCCATGGATCTGCAACGGCGTTTCGACGCCAACCTCGACAAGCTGACGACCGACTTCGCGTTCGGCAAGGTCAGCGTGTTGCAGGAGGTCGCCAAGGCGAAGAAGAAGCCGGCCGAGGCGCGCGCCGTCATCCAGATCGGCATCGTCATCGGCGGCGCGGACGGCGACTTCGACAAGACCGAGCAGGCCGTGGTCCGGGAAGCCTGCTTCACCCTCGAACTGCCCCCGCACGAGTTCGACCTCTGACGAGCCCGAGCTGCTGAGTGGAGGGGGCGCACCGCCGATGCGGTGCGCGTCGTCCGTGATGGACGCGCCGATGCGGGAGAACCCGCTCGCCGTCCAGGCCGCGTCCGCGCTCTCCGCGTTGTCGGAGAACAGCGTCGCGCCG
>NZ_JBSFEV010000037.1:79302-93895 GCF_053594615.1 Streptomyces sp. NPDC001858 | reverse complement strand
TTCCTGTGTGGTTCTTTCCGCGGTGTGCTCTTCGTGGGCGGGGGGGGGGGGGGGGGGGCGGGGGGGCCCCCCCCCCGCCTGGGGCCGTCAATTGTGGTAGACGGCGATCTCGGTCAGCGTCGGGGTGTACTGCTCCGTCGCGATCTTCCCGGTGAGCGCGACGCGCAGCCGGGAGGTCGTCACGGTGCCGAAGCCGGTCACGCTGAGGTCGTGCCCGATGCCGGTGGTCCGGCTCGCGAAGGTGACCCAGGTGCCGGTTGCGGCGTTCCATCGCTGCAGGTCGAAGGTCTGCACCCGCGGGTTGGTGCCCGAGTCGGTGTACTCGTCCAGGTAGACCTCGTCGAAGGCGGTGTCGGCGCCGAGGTCGATGTCGAGGGTGATCGGATAGGCCGCGTCGTCGGCCGCCGCCCAGCGGGTGGTCGGGCTGCCGTCGGTCAGCTTGTCCGCCGTGAGGGTGCCGTTCGCGCCCGGGTGGGTGGAGCTCGCGGTGACCGGTCGGCCGAGCGCGAGGTCGACGCGGTTGTCGGTCTCCTCCTCGATGGGGTCGTCGTCGACGGGGTCGGTGACCTGCGGGCCGATCCGGCTCTCGGCGATGCCGATGTCGGGGGCGGCGCCGTAGTAGAGGTGGGTGCCCAGGAAGTCCGCGGTGCCCAGACGCGGGTTGTAGCGGCCCGCGTCGATCAGCGGTGAGTCGTCGCGGAGCGCGAAGTGGGCGGCGGCCTCCCGGATCCGGTTCACCCCGATGCCGGTGACGTAGTCGGCCGGGTCGCCGACGAACCGGGGATCGGCCCGGGTCCCCTTCGGATCGGCCGGTTCCTGGGTGGAGTGGGCGCCGCCGGCCTCGTAGTAGTCGTTGTTCGAGAAGACGGCCTGCCGCAGGGCGCCGGTGCGGCGGTACCAGGGGGTCTCGGTCGTCGTCGAGGTGTTGTAGAAGATGTTGTTCAGGAAGTAGACGCGGCTCAGGAACGTCTCGTCGTGGACGTAGTCGAGGTCCGCGCCGTCGTAGACGAAGGTGTTGTTCGTGAAGTACGTCGGCGAGTAGTTCGTCGACAGCATGTTCTTCACCAGGACGCCGTTGTCGTTGACGCTCAGGTTGTAGCGGGCGATCGAGTTCGAGCTGTTGCCCATGTAGGCCATCCAGCCCGCCGCGTTGTCATGCGAGTAGTTGAACTGGTACGTCACATTGAAGTTGGTGTATTCGAGGTCCCAAGGGGTGCCGTCGTACTCGTTGTTCGGGCCGCCGTAGACCTCGTTGTACTGCATCACCGAGTCGGCGCCGGCCCACAGGTAGAGCCCGCAGGAGACCGCGTCGTAGCGCTTCAGGAACCCGTTGACCTCGTTGTACTCGACCGTCATGTTCTTGGTGTTCGCGAGCTGGATCGCGCCCTGGCCGATGCTGGCGGCGTAGTTGTGGCCGATGTAGACGTCCCGGCTGTACAGGTCGCGGGTGCGCACCCAGAGCTGTTCCCAGCCCTCGTGCCACTTCCCGCTCTCGTCGTACTGGCCGGCGTTCGCGCCGTCGGCCGCGAACCAGTTGAACGCGAACTGGACGGCGTGCAGTTCGACGTTCTCGAAGGTGTTGTTCTCGATCCGGACGTCCTTGAAGTAGTAGCCGCCGGTCGCGTAGTCCTTGTAGCTCTTGCTGCCGAAGACCTGGAAGTTCACCGCGCCGTAGTGGATCTTCTGCCACTGGCTCGGGCCGTCCAGGTTGTGGACGAACACGTTCGAGATGCGGAAGTGGTCCATGACGCTGTCCGCGCCGGCGGCCAGCAGATCGGCGTTGATCGAGACCATGATGCCGTCGCGGACGTACGTCCCGGCGGTGATGTCGGTCGCGAAGTCGTCGTCGTTGGACAGCTCGACGTTGTTGATGTCCCAGTACTGCTGGTTGCGCAGCACGATCGAGCCGGTCAGTCCGACGGTGGCCGGGTTCTTGGTGCCGTCGGCCTTGAACGGGCTCGACACCTTGCCGTTCGTCGCGATGTAGGGTCGGCGCGCGTTCGGGTCGCCGTACGCCGAGACGGTGATCGGGCGGCCCGTGCTGCCCGAGCCCTTCGGCCACAGCTGCTGGTCCTGCCACTGCTCGCCGGCCTTGAGCAGGATGCGGTCGCCGGGCGCGAACGTCGTCGCGTTGGCCTTGGCGAGGGTCCGCCAGGCGGTCGCCGGGGAGGTGCCGGCCGCGGTGTCGCGGCCGAGCGTGGCGTCGAGGTAGTAGTCCTTGCCGCCGGTGGTGTTGGGCGTGTTGCCCGGCCAGACGGCCTTGACGGCGGGGCGGGCGGGGGTGCGGTGCGGGGCCGTCGTGGCCTGCGCCGCGGGCACGAGCGCGCCGACGAGCAGCGCGGCGAGCAGGGCGATGAAGCCCGCGTACAGCATCCGTGGGAAGCGTGGTGGTCCGGTGTCGACGGGTCTCATGACTGCACGTCCTCTGCGTTGATGGCGTCCACCGCCGAGGTGTCGACATCGATGTCGCTGTGGTCGACGCGGCGCTGGAGGTACTGGTCGAACTTCTTCTCGACGAGCGACTGGCGGATCCGCCCGGAGTACTCGGCGAAGGCCTTGTCGTCGTCGACGTTCTCGCTGACGAGCTCGTAGTAGGTGATCTGGCCGGCGCCCGTGACGGGGGCGGAGATTCCGCCCGGTGCGAGCGGGCCGAGCGCCGCCGTCAGGTCCTGGTCGTGGGCGTTCAGCCCGGTCGAGCCGCCGCCGTCGTAGGTGCCGGTCGTCAGCCTGGCCCCGGGTTCCCGGGCGGCGACGGCCGTGAGACTCCCGGCGGCGGTCACCCGTCGCTGCAGCGCCGCGGAGTGGTCCGCGGGGGCGTCGGCCGGCACCGGCACGACGAGCTGCCGGTATGTGTAGGTGGTCGCGTTGGCGCTCCAGGCGTCCCGGTCGGCGGCGAAGGCCTTGCGGACCTCGGCGTCGGTGACCTGGAGCGGGGCGTCGGCACCGCCCGTGCCGAGCTGCTTCTCCAGGCTGGTGGTGAGCTCGGTGAGCCGGTGGGTGTAGTACTCCTCGGGGGAGAACCGCGTGACGCCGTAGACGGTGCTGCCCGCCGCGATGCCCGCGGCGCGGGACCGGTTCTCCTCGGCCAGCTCGGCCAGGAAGTCGGCGTGGTCCACCGAGTCGATCAGCCCGCGTTCCTCGGCGAGGACGAGCGTGGTCTTGTCCCGCCGGATCTCGTCGAGCGCACGGGTCTCCAGCCGCTGGAGCGCGGTCTTGTCACCGGCCTTCGCGTTCCAGTCGATCGCGCCCGTCAGGTGGTACTCGTTGCGCAGTTCGTTCTGCACGGTCGGCGCCAACCGCCGCATGTGGAAGAGGAGTTCGTCCCGGGTGACGGGGTGCCCGTCGAGGGAGGCGACCCGGTCGGTGGTGCGGTGGCCGAGCATCGTCAGGCCCGCTGCGGTCAGGGCGACGAGCACGGCGCACAGGCCCGCGATCAGGACGACGGCCCGGCGCGAGAGCCGACGGGCGGTGACCGGCATACGGGACGGGCTCGCGGCCCGCGAGACGCTCGGCCTGCGCGAAGTGCTCGGCTTGCGGGAGGTGTTCGGTTTGCGCGAGGTGCCCTGGCTGGACAGCGTGGCCTTCATCCGGCCGCTCCGATCGCTGCCAGCCGGGCGATGACGGGCGTGTCCCGCGCCTGGGGCACCTCGACGCGCACGGCGTCGACCTCGGCCGGGTGGAACGTCAGGATGCGCTGGTGGCCGACCGCGTGCGCCTCGGCGAGCGTCGTCCAACCGCCGTCCCGCAGCCGGCCCCGGATCACGACGTGCTCGATGCGCTGGCCCTGGGCGATGTCCTCGCCCACGACGACCGCCTCGACCGGGCGGGGTCCCGCGAACGCCAGGGTGAGACTCGGCTGGGGGTCTGTCGCGTCCGGCCGCCAAGGGGTGCCGCCCCGGCCGGGCCACACGCTCGCCGCATCGCCCGCCGTACCGGAGGAGACGGTCACGGTCGCCGTCTCGATGCGCCGGGCGCGGAAGTCCGCGATGCGCCGCCCGAGTTGCTCCAGCACCGTCACATCGGCCTCGCGCAGCCGCCCGTCGGCGGCCGGCGGAACATTGAGCAGGAAGCAGGAGTTGCCGCCGACGGCCCGCTGGTGGACGGTGAACAGCTCTTCCACGGTGCGGACTTCGGCGTCCTCGGCCGGATGGTGGAACCAGCCCGGCCGGATCGAGGTGTTGACCTCGGCCGGGTACCAGACGAGGTCGTCCCCGTGCCCGGCGAGCGCGGCGCGGCTGCCGAGGTCGCGGTCGTCGCTGCGCACGAGCCGGGCGAAGCGGCCGTCGTCCGCCTGCTGGGAGCGGTCGGCGGTGCGCTCGGCGTCCTGCAGCGCGCGCGGCACCACGCTCCACTCGTCGGGACGGGTCTCCCCGGCCTCGTTGCCGCACCAGCGCACGTCGGGCCCGCACACGCTGATGACCGCGTCCGGCTGGAGCTCGCGGACCACCGCGTAGTACCGCTCCCAGTCGTAGAACTGGCGCTTGCCGCTCGGGCCCTCGCCGTTCGCGCCGTCCAGCCACACGGAGAACACCGGCCCGTAGCGGGTGAGGAGTTCGGTGAGCTGGGCGACGTAGAAGTCGTCGTAGGCGGTCCCGGAGCCGTAGGACGCCTCGGTGCGGTCCCAGGGGGAGAGGTAGATCCCGAAGCGCAGGCCGTGCCGCCGGGCCGCCTCGGCGACCTCCGCGACCACATCGCCCGCGCCGCCCCGCCACGGCGACGAGGCGACCGAGTAGGACGTGACGTCGCTGGGCCACAGGCAGAAGCCGTCGTGGTGCTTGCAGGTGAGGATCACCGCGGTCATGCCGGCGCTCTTCAGCGCCCTCACCCATTGGTCGGCGTCGAGGTCGGCCGGGTCGAACAGGGCCGGGTCGTCGTGGCCCTCGCCCCACTCCCGGTCCGTCATGGTGTTCATGCCGAAGTGCAGGAAGCCGTAGAACTCCAGTTCCTGCCAGGCGAGTTGGCGCGCACTCGGCCGGACCTGCGCCAGCGCCCGCCCGGTGTCCGCCGCCGCGCTCACCGGAACCGCCGGTTGTAGGAGGCGAGCAGGGCCAGCAGCGCGGCCAACGCGCCGAGCATGACCGCGAGATGCCCCCAGCCGACCGTCGTGCGCGCGCTGACGACGAGCGCGATGCACACAGCCGTGACGAGCGTGCGGACGGCGACCAGCAGCGCCGTACGCGTCGAATCCTTCATGTCGGTTTCCTTCCGGGGTCGCCCACGGGGGCGGTCAGCCCTTCACTCCGCCGGCCGCGATGCCCTCGATGAGCCGGCGCTGGATGACCGCGTAGACGATGAGGACGGGCACGATGACGATGACCATGCCGGCGTAGAGCCGCCCGTAGTCGGCCGCCGCCTTCTGCGCGGTGAACAGGTTGAGCAGGCCGACCTGCAGTGTCTTGCCCTCGCCGGGGAGCAGGGTGAGCGAGATGATGAAGTCGTTCCAGTAGGCGAGGAAGTTGAACAGGATGGCGGTGGTGACCGCCGGACGCGCCATCGGGAGCATGATCCGGGTCATGATCCGGAAGCGGGAGGCCCCGTCCAGGGCGGCGGCCTCCTCGTACTCGACCGGTATGGACCGGAAGTACGCGGTGAGCAGATAGATGGTGAACGGGATCGACGTCGCCGCGTAGACCAGCGACAGGACTGCGGGGTTGTCGATGAAGAAGCCGTCGGGGAAGACGTCGACGAGGGCGCGGTCCCAGTCGACGAGCATGAGGAAGATCGGTACGACGATGTAGTTGACGTTGACGAACAGGCCGCCCAGCAGCGCGATCTCCACGAGGCGGCGGCCGCGGAACTCGTACCGGGCGACGACGTAGGCCGCCGGCACCGAGACCGCCATGACGAACACCAGGCCGAGCAGCGTGACGAGCGCCGAGGTCAGGAAGTACCGGCCCATGTGGGCGGTGACGAACGCGTCGGAGTAGTTCTGGAAGTGCAGGCCCTTCGGCAGGGTCCAGGGGCTGCCGAAGAACTCGCCCTTCTGTTTGAGCGAGGCGAGCAGCACCCAGGCGACCGGCACGGCGATGGCCAGCGCGAGGGCGACGACGAGGGTGTGGGTGAGCAGCCGGGCGGCGCGCGGGCGCTCGGGGCGCGGGCGGGACGGGTGGACGGTTGTCATGGTGGGCGACCTCAGAACTGGAGGGGTTCGCGTCGCGTCGCCCGGCTCACCAGCAGCGACACGAGGAACGAGAACGCGAAGACCACGACACCGATGGCCATGCCGTAGCCGTACGACGAGTTCGTGTACGCCTGCTTGTACATGTAGTTGAGCAGGACGTCGGAGGAGCCGTCGGGGCCGCCGCCGGTCATCGCACGGACGAGGACGAAGCTGAGGTTGACGGAACTCATGATGAAGAAGGTCAGCGTGGTGCGCAGGGTCTGCCAGATGAGCGGCAGGGTGAGGGCGAAGAACTGGCGGACGGCGGAC
Source organism: Streptomyces sp. NPDC001858 (assembly GCF_053594615.1). Taxonomy (NCBI): domain Bacteria; kingdom Bacillati; phylum Actinomycetota; class Actinomycetes; order Kitasatosporales; family Streptomycetaceae; genus Streptomyces; species Streptomyces sp. NPDC001858. The sequence continues at coordinate 87,465 of NZ_JBSFEV010000037.1, read as the reverse complement.
GCTCCGTCGAGTGCGCTCGCCTCGTAGAGCTCCTCCGGGATGCTCGCCATGCCCGCCATGTAGAGGACCATGTAGTAGCCCAGCGACTGCCAGACCATGGCGATCGCGACGGAGTAGATCACGATCTTCTGGTCGCCGAGCCAGACCTGCTGCCAGCTGTCCAGGGACAGCAGCCGCAGCGTGCCGTTGAGCAGGCCGTTCTTCTGGTCGTACACGGCGGAGAAGATCGCCGCGATGACCACCACCGAGAGCACGTTCGGGATGTAGAGCACGAAGCGGTAGACGCCCCGGCCGCGCAGCTTCTGCCGGGTCATGATCGCCGCGAGGAACAGGCCCGAGCCCATCGTCACGACGGTCACCACGACGAGCAGCGCGACCGTGTTCTGGAAGGCCCGCACGAACTGGTCGTCGTCCAGGAGGTGGCGGAAGTTGTCGAGGCCCACGAACCGCATGTCCGGGGAGAACCCGCTCCAGGTGTAGAGGGACATCCGGAACACGTTCACGGTCGGGACGACCATGAACACCGCGAAGAGCACCAGTGCGGGCAGCAGACAGGCCAGCACGAAGCCGGTGTCGGCTCGTTTACGGGCGGTCGGGCGGGACTTGGCGTCGGGCGACGGCTTCTGTGCGTCCGAGGGTGTCGGCGGGGTGGGTGGGGTGGAGCGGGTGGTCGTGGTGCCGGTCCTCACCTCAGCCGCCCGCCGCGCGCAGCTTCTCGCTGGCTTCGTTCAGCGCGGACTGCCACTTGTCCTCGGTGGTGTCGCCGCTGATGACGCTGTTGGCGGTGTCGAAGAGCGTGGCCTTGATGTCGACGCCCTCGACCGGCGCGGTGCTCGCGAACCCGCCGACGAGCGCGGAGACCGACGGATCCTCGTACACCTTGTAGAACTCGGCGTTCTCCGCGGCCAGGCCGGCGGCGATGCCCTCGATCGGCTGGACGGCGTTGGACTTGGCGAAGATCTTCGCCGCCGCGTCGGAGTAGAGGTAGGCGATGAACTCCTTGGCGGCGTCCTTGTTCTTGGCGGCGCTGGGCACCCAGACCGACTCGACCGACGTCGTGATGTAGCGCTTGCCGCCCGCGGTGGCGGCCGGCAGCGGGGTCAGCGCCCACTGGAAGCCCGTCGCGCGCGGCGCGTCCGCCATCTCGCCGACGATCCAGGTGCCGTTCGGCATGAACAGCGCCTTGTCGTCGAGGATCAGCTGCTGGTTCTTGGTGAAGTCCTGCTCGTTGGCGTACCCGACGGTGGTCGGTGCGGCGTAGCTCAGCAGCCGCGTGGTGATGTCCAGTGCCTTGCGGGCGTTCGCCGACTTCCAGACGTCCTTCTTGTACGTCATGACGTCGGTGTAGAACTGCTCTCCGCCGATGTCGGCGAGGAGGGCGAAGAAGTACGAGTCGAGGTAGCCGGCGGTCGGGTAGGTGAACAGGGGTATGCCCTGCTTCTTGGCCGTGTCGCCGAGCGCGAACATCTCGTCCCAGGTGGCCGGCGCCTTCCAGCCCTTCTTCTCGAACAGGCCCTTGTTGTAGAAGAGTCCGGTCGGCGCGTAGTACATCGGCATCAGATACGTCTTGTCCGTGCCGTAGGGGTCGGTGTTGAGGTTGCCGACGATCCCCTCGGTGAGCTTGTCCCCGACGGTCTTGTCCTCGCCGGGGACCTTCGCCTTCAGCACCGGCGTGAGGTCTTCGAGGGCCTTGTCCTTGATGAGGGTCTCGGTGAGGGCGGCCTTGCGGCCCTGGCCGAGGACGACGACGTCCGGGTAGCGGCCCGCCTTCATGCTCGGGGTGATCTCGTCCTCGATGCTCTTCGAGATCTGCAGCTGGACGTCGATGTCGGGGTGCGCGGCCTCGTACGCCTCGATGACCTGCGTGTACATGGCGCGGCCGTAGCCGCCTTCGAGCGCGGCGACCTTGAGGGTCGTCCGGCCGGAGTCCGAGCCGCTCCCGTCGCCGGACGAACAGCCGGCCAGCAGTCCGAGCACGGTGACCGCGGTGCCCGCGAGGACGAGCGATCTCCTCATTTGGGGTCCTTCCCATGAACAGAAACAAGCCCGGCAGCCACCCTGATTGTTACGGTGGCACCGATAACATGAGGCCTTACGGTGGCACCGATCCCAGGCGGGCGCAAGTGGCCCGCGGGAGCCTTTTCGGGATCCGGGTCAGGAGCGGCGCGGCGGCGCCGTGGAGTGACGCACCGACAGCGAGGCGTCGCCGGCCGGCTGGTCGACGCCGGCCTCGTCGCCGTGCAGCAGCAGGGCGACGGCCGCCGCGCCGTAGCGGTAGAAGTCCTGCCGTACGGTCGTCAGCGGCGGCGAGCAGTAAGCGGCGAGGGCGATGTCGTCGACGCTGACGATGGACACGTCCTCGGGGACCGAACGGCCGCGCTCGCGCAGGGCGCGGATCACCCCGAAGGCCATCTCGTCGCTGGCGACGAAGACCGCGGTCACCTCGGGGATCATGGCGATGATCTGCCCCTGCCGCAGGCCCGAGTCGGGCGACCAGTCGCCCTCCAGGACCGGTGGCGGCTCGATCCCGGCCGCGGTCAGGCACTCCTGCCAGCCCTGCCGCCGCTGCCGCGCCTCGATCCACTCGTCGGGCCCGGACACGTGCCAGACCTGGCGGTGGCCGAGGTCGAGCAGGTGCTGGGTGGCGATCCGGCCGGCCTCCTGCTGGTCGATGCCGAGGACCCGGGCCCCGGCGGTGCGCGAGCCGTCGAGGGTGACGGTCGGGATGTCGCGGGTGATGTCCTCCATCTTCGGCGTGACGGAGATGAGCGGCACGGCGATGACGAAGCCGTCGACGCCCTGGTCGGCGAGCTTGGACAGGGAGCGTTCCATCAGGCCGGTGTCGAGCGCGGCGATGGTCGCGATGTTGACGGCGTACCCGGCCTCGCCCGCCGCCGCCTCGACGCCGGCGGTCACCGCCGAGCGCGAGTAGTACCCGCCGGACGCCAGCAGTACGAGGCCGAGGGTGTGGCTGCGCCCGGAGGACAGGGCCCGGGCGGCGCTGTTGAACCGGTAGCCGGTCTGTTCCACCGCGGCGAGGACGCGCCGCCGGGTGTCGGGGTTGACGTTCGGCGAGCCGCGCAGCGCGCGGGACACGGTCTGCGCCGACACCCCCGCGGTCCTGGCCACGTCGGCCATGCTCGGCTGCCTCGGCCTCTCGACGCCCTCGGTCATCTGGCGCGCCCCTCTCCCGCGGCCTGTCCGCGGCGTCGTCCCTGTGGCTGATCCTATCCGTCTTGTTACTCATGGCATCGATAACATACGCTCGCCCCGTGACTGAGCCGAGCACGACCCACATCTCCCCGGCCCACACCACGACCGCCGCGCTGACCTGGCAGAGTGGGCGCCTGTACCGGCAGGGCGTCCCGCATCGCATCCTGTCCGGGGCACTGCACTACTTCCGCGTCCATCCCGACCTCTGGCGGGACCGGATCCGCCGGCTCGCCGACCTCGGCCTCAACACGGTCGACACCTATGTGCCGTGGAACTTCCACCAGCCCCGTGCGGACCGCGCGCCGCGCTTCGACGGCTGGCGGGACCTGGAGCGGTTCGTGCGCACGGTGGACGAGGAGGGCCTCGACGTCGTCCTGCGACCCGGCCCGTACATCTGCGCCGAGTGGTCCAACGGCGGTCTGCCGAGCTGGCTCACCGGCCGCGACGTCGCGCTGCGCAGCTCGGATCCGGCGTTCACCACGCCCGTCGGCCGCTGGTTCGACGAGCTGATCCCGCGCCTCGCCGCGCTCCAGGCCTGCGAGGGCGGGCCGGTCGTGGCGGTGCAGGTGGAGAACGAGTTCGGCAGCTTCGGCGACGACCAGGCCTATCTGCGCTGGAACCGGCAGGCGCTCATCGCGCGGGGCATCCGGGAACTGCTGTTCACCGCCGACGGACCCACCGAGCTCATGCTGGACGGCGGCACCCTGCCCGGGACCCTGACGGCCGTCACCCTGGGCTCCAAGCCCGAGGCCGCCCGGGAGCTGCTGGCGGCGCGCCGGCCGGCCGAGCCGTTCGTGGTCGCCGAGTTCTGGAACGGCTGGTTCGACCACTGGGGCGACCGGCACCACGTCCGCGAGGTGGACAGCGCGGTCGGCACCCTCCGCGGCATCCTCGCCGACGGCGGCAGCGTGAGCATCTACATGGCGCACGGGGGCACCAACTTCGGACTCTGGGCCGGCGCCAACGAGGACCAGGGGCGGCTGCAGCCCGTCGTGACGAGCTACGACTCCGACGCGCCCATCGCCGAGGACGGCCGTCTCACCGACAAGTTCTTCGCCGTGCGCGAGGCCCTGGGCGCCCACGGGCCCCTGCGCTCCCCCGCGAGCCTGCCGACGCTGGCCCCGGCCCGCGTCCCGCTCGCCCACCGCGCCGACCTGCTCGCCGGACTGCGCGCGGCGTCGTCACCGGCGTCGGCCTCGACCGGACCGCGCCCCGCCACCTTCGAGCAGCTCGGGCTGGACGCCGGCATGGTGCTGCACACCGCGCATCCGCGCATCCCGGCGGGCGAGCACCGACTGCTCCTGACCGACGTGCGCGACCGGGCCCTGGTCTTCGTCGACGGCGTCCTGCTCGGCGTCGCCGATCCCGATTCCCCGCAGCTCGTGGTGCACGGAACCGGCGCGGTCGTCCGCCTGGAGGTCCTGGTGGAGAACCTCGGCCGGGTGAACTACGGGCCGGCCATCGGCGGGCACAAGGGCCTGCTGGGTCCCGTCCTCGTCGACCGGCGGATCGTGCAGGGCTGGGACAGCACGCCCGTCGCGCTGCAGGAGTGGTCCGATACGGAGCTGTCCGAGGCGGTCCACGGCGGTCCCGCGAGCACGGACGCCGGGTTCGCCGTCGCGACCCTGCGGGTCGACACGCCCGCGGACACCTTCCTCGCGCTGCCGGGGTCGGGCCGCGGCCTCGTCTGGGTCAACGGGTTCCTGCTCGGCCGCTACTGGGAGATCGGGCCGCAGCTCACCCTGTACTGCCCCGCGCCGCTGCTGCGGGCGGGCGAGAACACCGTGACGGTCCTGGAACTGGAACGGCTCGGCGGAATCCTGGAGCTGCGCGACCGCCCCGAGCTGGGACCGCCGCAGGAGTACGTGGAGGAGTTCGACTGACGAGGCCGTCGGGGCGACGCCCTCGGGAACTCCGCCGGTCCGCTCGGAGGCCGGCGTCAGCTCTGGGGCCGAAGTCGGCTGCCGTTCGGCAGCGCCCTGAAGGGGCGCGGGGCTCTGACATCTGCGGCTCCGCCGCGATGGGGGTCCCCCCGCTCGAGCGCAGCCGAGAGTGGGGGAGCGACCAGCCACGATGGCGCCGCAGTGGAACGACGGCACATCGCGGCACTTCCGGCGGAGCGCTCAAGCCCTCGGGGCGCGGCCGTCGCCGCCCGGGTGTCACCGCCTGGGTGCCGCGGTCACGCGGTCAGCTCGGGGTCGGGGCGAGCACCACGAAGTCCGCGTCGGACGGGTCGAGGACGACCGCGAGACGGCCAACGCCCTCCGCGTCCTCAGGGCCCATCTGCACGGTGCCGCCGTTGCCGGCGACGCCGGCGACCGCGGCGTCGCAGTCGGTGACCGCGAAGACCGGATGCCAGTACGGCCGCCCGTTCGCCAGGGCGAGGACCTCCTTGCCGACCTGCATCAGACCGCCCTGCATACGCGCCTCGGGCGCGAGCCCCCCAGGGGTGATGAGCGTGTAAGTGCCCTCGCCGCCCGGCATCTCCATGTCGCTGTACTCCCAGCCGAAGACAGCGCCGTAGAACTCTTTCGCGGCCGCGGCGTCGCTCGTGTAGAGCTCGGTCCAGGACAGCGAGCCCGGCTGGTCCGCCAGCTCGAAGCCCGCGTCCTGCCCCGGCTGCCAGACGGCGAACTGGCCGCCGAGCGGGTCGCTGAACTGCGCCATCCGCCCCCACTCGTCGAGGTCCCGCGTGGGCACCCGCACGGTGCCGCCCGCCCGCTCGACGGCCTGGGACGTGGCGTCCGCGTCCGTGACCCGGTAGTAGATCATCCAGGCGGAGCGCGCGCCCTCCTCGGTGAGCTTGCCGAGCCCGGCGACGACCTTGCCGTCCTTGCGGAACATCCCGCCTTCCATGTCCTCGCCCGCGCCCTCCATCTCCATCGGCTCGTACTCCCAGCCGAGCACCGCGCCGTAGAACGCCGCGGTGGCCGGGACGTCGGGGGCGCCGAGGTCCAGCCAGCAGGGGGCGCCGGGGGTGAGGTCGGTGGTGATCACGACGGTTCCCTTTCGCAGGTGCTGTGTGTCACCAGCCTGACATTCGAGACCGCCCCTCGCGCGTCGGCTGCGTTCCATCGCCCGTTCCAGGTCCGCGGTCGCCCGGCGCCGCCGTTCTCAGGTGACGGTCAGCCCGTAGGCCCGGTCGAAATGCTGGGCCACGAGGTGTCCGGCCCCGTCGCAGGAGAGCTGCCAGTCGTTGACGCCGGTCTCGCGGCCGTCGGTGAAGTTCCACAGCAGACGGCCGGAGGCGGTGTCGATCGCGTAGAAGCCGTTCCTGTTCTCGAAGGCCGGGACGTAGAGGGTGCGCGCCCCCACCGCGATCGGGTTCTCGACGTTGAGGCGGGGAGTCTCGCAGAACCAGCGCCGGGAGCCGTCGGCCGCGTTGAAGGCGTGGACGCCGTAGGGGTCGGTGCCGGTGGCGTAGACCGTGGTGCCGGCCGCCCCGAGGGAGGCGTACATGCCCCGCTCGGCCTTCGTCGACCAGCGGGCCTTCCCGTCGCTCAGGTCCAGGGCGAGGAGTTCGGAGCCGATGGCGAAGACCGTCCGGCCGAGCACGGCCAGGCCCGGCCGCAGGTCGTAGCCCACCGGGTGCCGCCAGCGCAGGCTGCCGCCGTCCTGGGTGTCACGGACCGCGACATTGCGCAGTCCGTCGGCGTAGACGAAGTACTGGGAGGTGATGACGGGTTTCAGCGGAACGCCGACGTCCTCCGGGTTGATCGGGATGACGAGGGCTTGGCGGGCCTTGAGGTTGACGCCGAAGACCGCGTTGGTGGAGGTCGCGACGCCCTGCTCCGCCGACCGGCGCTGCAGGCTGGCGCCGAGGACCGAGACGGCGTAGCCGTCATAGCCGCCGAGGAGTTGATCGAACTGGTAGTCCGCGCCGAAGTCGAGGGTGAACCGCTCGGCGCCGCTGGCCAGATCGACCCCGATCAGGGTCGCGCCGGTGCCGAGCGCGACCGCGGCGTCGTCGGTCAGCAGCACGGGGGTGGGCGAGAGGCTGATGCCCTGGTAGACCCACTTGGGCTGGGCGCCGTTCTTCAGATCGAGGCAGATCATGTTGCCGGGGCGGGTCTTCATCAGGGCCGTGCCCTCGTTGAAGACCGCCGGGGCCTGCAGCAGCGGGCCGCCGCGGTAGACCCAGGTCGGCTCGGGGGCCGGGCCTAGCGGGCGCACCGCCTGTCCGCTGTTCCTCCCCCGAGTGACGAGGGCCGCTCCGCCGACGAGGGCAGTGGCGGCGGCCGCGGCGAGGATCACGCGCCGGGTGACGGCGGAGCGGGCGGGGGCACGGTGGTTCACCGGCGTGGCGGAACGTTCCGCCAACGCCTCCTCCGGGTGCGAGAAGCACTCCCGTTCGGGCGGTCCGGAGGCCTTCCCTGCCGCGGGCTGCCCCGCTCCGGCGGCGCCGACGGCGTAGGCGCCGACGCCGCTCGTTCCGTGGGCGCACCCCTCTGCGGCCCCGCCCGCGCCGCCGCCGTCGGCGGTGCCGTACGCCGACCGCTCCGCCGCCGCCCGCTCCGCCGTCGCCCGGTCCGGGCCGTACCGGCCCGAGCCGTGCCGGCCCGACGCGACCGGCCGCGGGGCGGGCGAGTGCGGGGCGACCGACTGCGGGGCGACCGACTGCGGGGCCGACTGCGGGGCGGGCGCCTCGGCGGGCGCTTCGGAGGCCGGCGCTGGAGCCGGGGCGGCGGCCCGTGCGGGTGTCGAAGCGCGGGGCGGGGCGGGGGCGTTCGCCCGGACCGGGGCGGGGACCGGGGTCCGCGCGAGGTGGTCGAGGTCCGTCGTGGCCGCGCGGTGGTCGAAGTCCGACACCGCCGCACGGTGGCCGAAGTCCGCCGCCCCCGCGCGGTGTTCAAGGCCCGCCACCGCCGCACGGTGATCGAAGTCCGCCACCGACGCACGGTGGTCGAGGCCCGCCGCCGCCGCGCGGTGGTCGAAGTCCGCCGCCGCACG